>CAZPZK010000007.1:0-20271 GCA_964591095.1 uncultured Moraxellaceae bacterium
ACCGTCAGGCGCTGCTGTTTGACCTTCCTCACCGTCAATTCAATATTTTCGGGCTGACCTTTGCTCCGCAGGACTTCTTCTTCCTGTCCTGGATGCTGATCATGGGCGCCTTCGGCCTGTTCGTGGTCACCGTTTTCGCCGGCCGGGTCTTTTGTGGTTATGTCTGTCCGCAGACCACCTGGACACGAATCTTCATGTGGGTGGAAAAAATCACCGAAGGTGAGCGCAATGCCCGGATCAAGCTGGACAAAGCCTCTTTTTCCGGTGAAAAGCTGGCGCGCCGCGCCGCCAAGCACAGCCTGTGGCTGCTGATTTCCTTTGCCACCGGATTCAGCTTTGTCGGCTACTTCACGCCCATTCGTGATCTGGCCTGGGATTTCCTCAACGGCCAACTCGGCGGGTGGGGCTATTTCTTCATCGGCCTGTTTACCGTGTTCACCTACATGAATGCCGGATGGCTCCGCGAACAGGTCTGCTTCTACATGTGTCCCTATGGCCGCTTCCAGAGCGTCATGTTTGACAAGGACACGCTGATCATTTCCTATGATCATGAACGCGGCGAACCCCGCGGCGCCCTCAAGCAATCGACGGCGGAAAATCCGCTGGGCGACTGTGTGGATTGCAGCCTGTGCGTGCAGGTCTGCCCCACCGGCATTGATATCCGCGACGGCCTGCAATTCCAGTGCATTCAATGCGCCGCCTGCGTGGATGCCTGCGACAGCGTCATGGACAAGCTGAACAAGCCGCGCGGTCTGGTGCGCTACACCACGGAAAACATCCTGGAAAACCATCAGAGCTACCATTGGCTCCGCCCGCGCCTGATTGGTTACTCCACGATGCTGCTGGCGGTATTCGCGCTCTTTGTCTACGCCCTCGCCACCCGCGTGCCGTTGACCGTGGAGGCCCTGCGCGACCGTAGCTCCATGTATCGGGAAAGCAGCGAGGGCATGATCGAGAACGTGTATACCCTGCGCATCCTCAACAAGGCCCAGGTTCCCCATACCTACCACATTGCCGTTGAAAACGATGCCGGCATTACTTTGCTGCCGGTCGAGAATGTCAAGGTGCAGCCTGGCGAGCTGTACAGCGTGCCGGTGACGCTGCAAGGCAATCCCGCCGAACTCAAGAAGACCAAGTACGAGGTTGAGTTCAAGGTGCATGCGGTGGATGCCGAAGACATCAGCAAGGAAACCAAGTCGAGCTTCCTCGGACCACGTTCATGAGTGATAACCGCATGACGCCAGACAACACCACCCGTTCCGCACCCTGGTACAAACATCCCTGGTTGTGGTTCATCATCATCGTGCCGGTCTTTTCGGTGGCCCTCAGCTTCTGGCTGCTCTATACCGCCATCGTCAACAAGGATCCGGACGTCAGGGATGACTGGTACAAGGACAAGCGCGCCATCAACCAGGATCTCAGTCGGGACAATCTGGCCATGTCGTTGAACCTGCAGGCCGATCTGACCAGCCAGGGACAGACCGTCAGCATCGCCATCACCAGTCCCGGTCCGCTTCCCGAAGGCATATTGCCGCAAGCGCTGAATCTGGTGCTCTCACACCCCACCGCGCAGGAGCGGGACATCCATGCCGTCCTTGCGCGGACACCCGATGGCCGCTATGCGGGTAATCTGCCGTCCCTTCCCGAGGGCCGCTATTATCTGGAACTGGGCAGCAAGCAATGGCGGCTCAAGGAAACCGTCAGTTTCCCGACGGAAAGGATCACCCTGAAACCCCAACCCCTCTGACCGGCATGAGCTCTTGCTATCATTGCGGCCAACCTCTTCCGGCCGCGCCCCCCTCGGTCCTCATCCTGGGGGAACCGCGTCCCCTGTGCTGTCTGGGCTGTCAGGCCGTTGCCCAATCCATCGTGGATGCCGGTCTGGAACATTATTATCTGGAACGAACCGAAATCAGCCCGACCGCGCCGATTCCGGAAAACCTGGAGTTGCTGGCGGGTTATGACCATCCGGATACCCAGGCGCAATTCGTGCATCGCGAGGACAATCTGGCCTGCGCGGAACTGAGTGTTGAAGGCTTGTCCTGCGCCGCCTGCGCCTGGCTGATCGAAAAACGGCTTCAGCAGGAACCGGCGGTGCGCCAGGCCTCCGTCAACTACAGCAACCATCGCTTGCGCGTGATGTGGGACGATGACCGGACCCCGCTGAGCCGGTTGCTGGCGGATCTCGAAAAACTGGGTTATCGCGCCCGCCCCTTCCGTCAGGACACCCATGCCGGCTTGCTGAAACAGGAATCCCGGCAGCAGTTGAAACGGCTGGGCGTCGCGGCGCTGGGCTCGATGCAAGTCATGATGTATGCCGGCAGTCTCTATCTCGGCATTGAAGAAGAACAGTTCCGTGAGTTTTTCCGCTGGACCTGCTTCATCGTGACGCTTCCGGTCTTTTTCTATTCCGGGTATCCCTTCTACCGTTCGGCATGGCTCGCCTTGCGCGAGCGCAGCCTGAACATGGATGTCCCGGTTTCCCTGGCGCTGATCAGCACCTTTGTCATCAGCGCCTATGCCACGCTGGCCAGCACCGGAGAAATCTATTTTGACTCGGTCAGCATGTTCATCTTCCTGCTGCTGGCCGGACGCTATCTGGAAACGCGCGCGCGGCAGCAGGCCAGTGAGACCGCGGCCGATCTCAGCCCGGTCATGCCGCAAATTGCCCACCGTTTGAACGACCAGGGGATTCAGGAGGAAATTCCGGTCCATCAATTGGCTGTCGGCGACCGGGTGCTGGTCAAGCCCGGTGAAACCGTGCCCTGCGATGGTATCGTTCAGGAAGGTCGCAGCACGGTCTCTGAAGCCTTGCTGACCGGCGAACCCCTGCCGGTCAGCAAGTCACCTGGCGATGCGCTGGTGGGCGGCAGCCAGAATCATGACAGCCCGCTGGCGATGTCGGTCTCGCGCCCTGCCGCCGACAGCACCCTCGCCACCCTGAACCACCTGATCAATCGCGCCCTCGCGGAGAAACCGAAGCTGGCCCTGAAGGCAGACCGCATCGCGCGCTGGTTTGTCGGTTGCATCCTGATTCTCTCCACCCTGGTTTTTGCAGGTTGGTATCTGGTCGATCCGCATCGCGCGCTGTGGGCAACGCTGGCGGTCCTGGTCGCCACCTGTCCTTGCGCATTATCCCTGGCGACGCCGGTGGCCTTGACCATCAGCACACATCGTCTGGCGCGCGCGGGCTTCCTGATAACACGCGGCCATGTCTTTGAAACCCTGGCGGAAGCCACGCATATCGTATTCGATAAAACCGGCACCCTCACGGAAGGCCGTCTTGAATTGAACGGCATGCAGGTTCTGGCCGGTAATACCGACCGGGATTCCTGCCTCAAGATCGCGGCGGCGCTGGAAGCGGCCTCGGAACACCCGGTCGCCTCGGCTTTCCGGCATCTTGAACTGGCGGATCTTCCGGAAGTGGCGCAATTGCAGAACCATCCCGGACAGGGACTTTCCGCCAAGATTGACGGCATCGCCTACCGTATTGGACACGCCGCCTTTGCCCTCGATAACTCCTCAGCCGGAGCTGCCCCGACGGATGGGCGTCTCCGCATCTGGTTATCCCGGCACGGAGAGCCGCTGGCATGGTTTGACTTCGAGGACAAGGTGCGCGCCACGGCAGCCGAAGTGATTGGCCGGCTCAAGGCCGCCGGCTTTCAAACTGTGTTGTTATCCGGAGATCACTCTTCCGTGCCTCGTGTGCTGGGGCAGACCCTGGGGATCGACCGGATTGAAAACGGCTTGTCGCCACAGGACAAGATTCATCAGGTTGAAGCGCTGCAAGCCGCCGGCGCCGTGGTCATCATGGTTGGCGACGGCATCAACGACGCCCCCGTGCTGGGCAAGGCCCATGTTTCGGTAGCCATGGGCTCCGGAGCCGACCTGGCGCAGATCAGCGCGGATGCCGTGTTGCTAGGGGACCGGCTGGAAGCCCTCCCTGTCGCTATCGGACTTTCCGGCCGCACCCGGACCATCATTCGTCAGAATCTGTACTGGTCGCTGGTTTATAATCTCGCCGTCATTCCTCCCGCCGCCCTGGGTTATGTATCGCCCTGGCTGGCAACCATCGGCATGTCCGCCAGTTCCTTGCTGGTGGTATTGAATGCCCTTCGACTCAAGCGTCATTGACCGTGAGGTGATCCTTGGAAGTTGTCTACTTGCTGATCCCGCTCAGTGTCATGTTTCTGGCCGGCGCCATCTGGGCGCTGATGTGGGCGGTCAAGACCAACCAGTTTGATGATCTGGTCGGCCCGGCACACCGCATTGTCCTCGATGACCGGGAAGCCCGGCGCGACCAGCTGGAGCGCATCCGCACGACTGAACAGCAAAGTACGGAACAGAAAGACGATGAATGACCTGATGCTGCTGGCCACCGCCCTGGCGGCGGGTTTTTTCGGTTCCCCCCATTGCCTGGGCATGTGCGGCGGCATCGTCAGCGCGCTGGGCTTCGCGCTGCAGTCGGCAAGCCCCGGACGACGCTTTTTCCTGCAGTCACTCTATCATCTGGGCCGGTTGCTATCCTACAGCTTGCTGGGCGTGCTCGTGGGCTTGCTGGGCAAGGGCATCCTGGCCCCCTTGGTCAATTCACGCTGGCCCTATGTCCTGACCGCGCTGATGATGATTCTGTTCGGCCTCTACCTGACCGGCTGGTGGCGGGGACTCGACAGGCTCGAAGCCCTGGGTGGCCGGCTCTGGCAAGCCATGGCGCCCTTGCGCCGGCGATTTGTTCCGATCAATAGCGCTCCCCGCGCGCTGGCGGCGGGTATGTTGTGGGGATTTCTGCCTTGCGGCCTGGTCTACAGCGCGCTTGCCCTGGCGATGACCAGCGCGGATGCGCTGACCGCGGGCGGCGTCATGCTGGCTTTTGGCCTGGGGACCTTGCCGATGATGCTGATGACCGGCAGCGCGGCTACCGAACTCAAGAACCGGTTGCAGGAACAAGGCTGGCGTACCGCCAATGGCCTGCTGGTCGTGGCCTTCGGCGCATGGACATTGCTGCAGGCATTGCAGCATGGTCATGGCAGCCATGCCCATGAGCACATGTCCGGGCATGAACTGCCTGCCAAGCCGACCGCCCTGTCTCCCGCCGGCGCAGTCCCGCCGTCCTCGTCACCGACCGCCGCGAATCCCGTGGATGGTGTCGCGCCGAGCGGTCACGAACATCATCATGTTCCCGGTATGGTGATGCCGGATCCGGCGATGCCCGCCGGTCATGAACACCATCATCCGGACTCTCCCTGAACCATCAAATCCTAGCCACGATCGCCGCCCGCCTCCAGTTGCTCGGCTTTTTGCCGGGCCTGGCGGGCTACATCCGCCTTGCCCTGGCGCTCGGCGGCGGTTGCCACCTCCCGCCATAACGCCGCCTGGAGGGCGGTAGTCTGCGCAAACCCCACGCCCTTGCGCGCCAACTGCTCGGCCTCCACCAGCCGTCCCTGGCGCAACCGGGTTTCCGCCAATCGCAAATAGACGGTGGCGGATTGTGGCGCCAGGCGCTGGGCGCGCTCCAGGCTGTTGGCGGCCTCCTCCAGATTGTTTTGCTGAAGATAGGCATCCGCCGACGCCAGGAGTCCCTGGACGGCGGGCATGTCGCGGCCGTCCGCCAGCCGCCGCGCCGGCTGGGGGGGCACGCTCGCCGGCTTGAGGATCATGGGAGCACCTGGCGTTATTGCCGGGGAAGGCGTCTGGCCGCTCATCGCGGGCTTGGCCGACGATTCGGTATATACCGGTGTGCCTGGAGAGGTTGGCGGCACGGCTTTGGGTTTGAAACGGCCGGAGTTGTCCGCTTTTGGGAAAACCTGATAGTCCGGCAAACTTTGGCACCCGGTCAGCAACGTTGCCGCCAACAGGCAGCCCAGGGGAAATCGCATCATGTACTTCATCGGAAAATATCCAGGAATCTGTTGACGGTGCCATTAATCAAACGGCCCACCGGATCCTGATCCTCGCCCTTGCCCGCCGCGCAGAGGGTTTTGTCAATCGGGACCCCCGCCGTCGGGAAAGGTACATAGATCGCATCCGGGCACCCCTCGGCGCTCAGCTTGCCGGTGGTCCGGTCGGCCCAAATCCAACTGATGGTGTCAGGTTGGGCCGGCTCCAGCGAGACCGGATGCAGCCGGGTCATCATGTCTGTCCAGATGGGCAAGGCGCCGGTGGCTCCCGACAGACCGGTGGAACGATTGTCGTCATGCCCCACCCAAACTACCGCCAGGTAATTCCCGGTATACCCGGCAAACCAGGCATCCCGCAAATCATTGGTCGTCCCGGTCTTGCCCGCCATCACCAGATTACCCGGAAGACGCTGATACGCGGACGCACCGGTCCCCGTCCGCATGACTTGCTGCAGGGCGAAATTGACCTGATACAACGCGGCGGGATCATAAACCTGTTTCACGTCCAGGCCATAGCGGGTCAGACGCTTGCCGTGGGTATCCACCACCTCGCGAATGGCGCGCGGCGAGGTCTGGAAACCGTTGGCGGCAAAGGGCTGGTACAAGCGCAGAACCTCCATCGGCGACATATCGACGGTTCCCAGCAGCAGCGACGGATAGTTCGGCAACTCCTCGGTCACCCCGAGTTCCTTCAGCGTCTGGATCACCGCCGGAATACCCACTGTCATCCCCAACCGGATCGTCGACTGGTTGTAGGAATGCGCCAGCGCATCATAAAGGGGAATGATGCCATGATCCTGATGATCGTAGTTTTCGGGGCGCCAGATCTTGCCGCTCTGGCTTTCGATGGCCACCGCGCTGTCGTCGAGGGGGGTCAGCAGGTTGTATTGACCACTGCCCAGCGCCGTCAGGTAAACGGCAGGCTTCAGCAAGGAGCCCACCTGCCGATTGGCATCAACCGCGCGGTTATAGCCGGTAAAATTGCCATAGCCGCCAACCACTCCCAGCAATTCGCCATTCTCGGGATTCGCCACCACCGCCGCGCCCTGCAGATCATTCATCTTGCGGTTACGGGCGCGCAACTGGCTGATATTGCGGTTGAAGGCATCGGCGGCGGCATTCTGCACGCGCGGGTCCAGCGTCGTAAAAATACGCAGGCCCTCGGAGTTCAGGTCCTCCTCCTTGTATTCCGCCCGCAACTGGCGACGGACGACATCAACAAAAGCCGGATAGAGACTGAGGCCGGCCGTCGGCTGCAACAGGATGCCCAGCGGCTTGGCCTTGGCTTTATCGTACTGGGCGCGGGTAATGCGGCCCTGCCCCAACATGTTGTCCAGCACCGTATTGCGCCGTGACAGCGCCCGCTCCGGATTGCGCCAGGGATTGTAGTAGGACGGTCCCTTTACCAATCCAACCAGCAGCGCCACCTGATGCAGGGAGAGCTCACTGATGGGCTGCCCGAAATAGAATTGGGAAGCCAGGCCAAAGCCGTTGATGGAGCGGTTACCGTTCTGTCCGAGGTTGACCTCGTTCAGGTAACACTCCAGGATTTCAGGTTTGTCGTAGTGGATTTCCAGCAGGATCGCCATCAGCGCTTCATTCAGCTTGCGCTTCATGGAGCGTTCATCGGTCAGGTAGAAATTCTTGACCAATTGCTGGGTCAGTGTACTGCCGCCCTGTCGCAACTGGCCGCTGCTGATATTGACGGCCATTGCCCGCAGGATGCCGCGTACCGAAATACCATGATGACTGTAGAAATTGCGATCTTCGGTGGCGATGAGCGCATCAACCAGATGTTTGGGGGACTCCTTCAGCCGCATCAGCACCCGGTCTTCATTCGGCCGGGGAGAGAAACCGCCGATCCCCAGCGGTTCGAGCCGCCCCAGACCGGGGTTGTTTGCGCGCGGGCGGGCCCGTTCGGACTTGACGCCGCCCTTGAAGGCCAGCTTCAGGACCTGGGATTTTTCCGTTTCATCACTGAAGACAAATCCCCGGGTATGAATGTACAGCGTATCGCCCTGCTCGGTATAAACCCCGGGGCTGTCCCAGGACGGGGAAGCGCGGTAATGCAGCAACTCCATCTCGGCAAGGACATCCTCCCGGCTCAGCGCGGCTCCGGTATACAACTCCAGGGGGCGGCTGTAAACCATGGCCGGAATCGCCCAGCGCTTGCCTTCAAACCGCGAGCGCACCTGGCTGTCGAGCGTCATGGCGTAAACGCCCAAGGCTACGACCGTGATCAGCGTCAGCGTCAGTATCAGCAGGAGCGCTGTCAGGATAAACCCTTGATGTCGACGGGGCGGGATTCCGGCGGGGAACATAACTTGTTACAAGTCGGGGAAGGCAGGCCATTGTAACGCGTGTCAAGTCAGCAAACGAGGGACTTTTGCGTGGGGGAAACCAAGTGCCAACAAATTGGAAAGCCTTAGACGGATAAGACCTTCCGCTGGCAACGCAATGGCGTGAAACCAAGCCAGGGCGGCCATCTACAGGCGCGGCCGCCCTCGCCTGCTTCAATGCAAGCGCTTGAGCTTGTTTTCCATGTCGGGCTTGCCAAACATCTGCAGGCGATCATCGGCGAACAACTCCATGTCCGGCGCCAGGATCTTGATGTAGCGGTCGAAATACAGGATTTGCTTGAACAGCAAGGCAAAGGCGCGCGGGAAGCGGATGCCGTGCCTTTCCCCCACCGCGACCACATCCATCATCAACTTGTTGATTTCGGAGTCATTGATGGCGCCATTGAGTACATGCGCGGGATCCACCACCGTCATCGTCTGGTACATCGTCTCCAGATCCTGCGACAAACGGGCGATGTCGACTTTCTGGCGGGTCATGCCGATGCGAACCATGCTTTCGGCCATTTTCGCGAAGTTGCCTTCGCTGATGGACTCCATGAAGTTCATCGTCGCGGCCCAGGTATCGGGGGCGATGCGACCGACAATGCCGAAATCAATGAAACCGATGCGCCCGTCCGTCAGCACCATCAGATTGCCCGCGTGCAGGTCGGCATGAAAGGTCTCGCAGTACATGAGACTGGCAAACCAGGTATTCATCGCCGACACCAGGGTATTGGCGGGGTCGCGGGTGTACTTGCGGATGGTGTCGAGATCGGTGAGCGGGACACCGTAGAAACGCTCCATCGTCAGGACGCGCATCCCGGACGCCTGCGGGAAAACCTTGGGCGCAACGGCCTGCCGGTTGCCGGTCGCAGCCAGGAATTCGCTGAATTGGGCGATATTCGCGGCTTCCTTGTAGAAATCCACTTCCTCCATCATGCAAGCCTGGATTTCGGACACAATAGCCGACAGCGACGCAAACTTGATTTTGGGGAAGACCTGCTCAAAAACCTTGGCGGCCCAGTAAATGAAATTGAGGTCGGTAAGCAAGGTATTTTCCACGCCGGGGCGCTGGATCTTGATGACCACATGCTCGCCGGTCACCAGTTTGGCGGCGTGGACCTGGGCAATCGACGCCGAGGCCAGCGGCGACTCGTCAATCTCGGAGAATATGGCATTCAGCGGTTGTTTCAGTTCTTCCTGCAATACCTGCCGCACCACGCTGAAAGGCAACGGCGAGGTGCGATCCAGACAGAGCTGGAACTCGTTGACAAACTCCGGCGGGAACAGGGAGGGGGAACTGGCGATGAATTGTCCCAGCTTGATATAGGTCGCCCCCAGACGCTCAAAGGTCTGGCGCATCAGTCGCGGCGTCGGCGGCCGCTTGCCGCGCATCCAGTCCAGGCCCGTACCCGCCAGCACCGCGCCGGTTTCTCCCAGGCGCAGCATGCCCTTGAGGGCGTTTCCCCAGGTTGCATAACGATTCATGACTTGCCTTCCTCCGGATTTCCGCAAACCGAACAAGCGGGATCCCTGCGAAACGCCAGTGTGCGCCACATGGACGAATCGCCTTCCCACACCATCAACTTGCCGTACAAGGGTACGCCGACACCGCTTAAACATTTCAACGCCTCATGAGCCTGAAGGGTTCCCATCACCCCGACCACGGTCGCGAGTACGCCGGATTCGCTGCAGGTCGCGCCCCCGGCATCTCCCTCCGGGTACAGGCAGCGATAACACGGCCGGTCCCCCTGGCCCTGAAAAACCGACAATTGCCCGCTCATGCCAATGGCCGCGGCGGACACTAACGGCTTGCCCGCATTTACGCAAGCCCGGTTGACGGCGTCGCGCGTGGAAAAATTATCCGAACAGTCCAGGACCAGATCCACTTGTGCCAGCACCCCCGGCAAGCTGTCGCTGTCCAGCGCGCGCACCAGCGGCGTGCAGCGCACGAAAGGGTTGACCGCCGCCAGATGCCGGGCGGCCGCCTCGGCCTTGGGCTGGCCGATATCCTCGCGGCGATAGAGCACCTGCCGTTGCAGGTTGCTTTCTTCCACCGTATCAAAATCCGCGAGCCAGAGTTCGCCGACGCCGGCGCTCGCCAGGTACAGGGCTACCGGGCAGCCCAGCCCCCCCATGCCCACCACCAGCACCCGCGCGGCCCGGATTTTTTCCTGGGCGGCGATATCCCATTGCGGCATCAGGATCTGGCGGTTGTAACGCATCAATTCGGCATCGGTGAGCATGATGGGATTTTTCCGGAAGTGGATCAGAGGCAGCCGCAGGTATATCGCGGATTTCCGCCGTAATCATACCCGGTCCGGACTTCGCGAAAACCTGACCGCCTGAACAGGGACTGCACCGCCGCGCCCTGCCGCCAGCCGTGCTCGATCACCAGCCAGCCCAGAGTATGCAAATACGATGCCGCATGGGCGGTCAGCCAGTCGATATCCGCCAGCCCTTCATCGGGGGCCACTAGCGCCTGAAGCGGTTCGCGCGTCAGGCCGGCAAGATGGGGGTCGCTCTCGGCAATGTAGGGCGGATTGCTGACAATCAGGTGAAAACGCCCGTCAAGCGGCTCAAACCAGCTGCCAAGCCGGAAGTCCACCCGTTCAAGCCGGTTTTTGACCGCATTGGCCCGGGCGACCGCCAGCGCTGCCGCGCTGGCGTCCGTGGCGACAATCTCCCAGTCCGGATGCTCCTTGGCCAGGCTGAGGGCAATGGCGCCGCTCCCCGTGCCCAGGTCCGCCACGCGCCAGCGCTGACCGGCGCCCAGGCTCAAAACCGCCTCCACGACGCATTCGGTATCCGGTCTCGGGATCAGTACGTCCGGGGATACCGACAGCGTAAGGCTCCAGAACCCCTGCTCCCCCAGAATGTAGGCCAGGGGCTCGCCTTCGCGGTAACGTTGCGCCAGCGACTGGAAGGCGGCGGCCTGCCCGGGCGCCAACCCCGTTTCCGGAAAGGCGGTCAGCATCGACGGACTTTTACCCGTAACGACCGACAGCAGGCGATACAAGGCCTCCCGGTCGAGCGGGGACTGCCAGAGCGGGTCGGACTTCAGGGTATGGACGGTGATCATCAGGCCAGGGATTCGTCGCTGGACAAGGCCGCCAGCTGATCCGCCTGATACTCACGAGCGAGCGAGGCCAGGATTTCCTCCAGATCTCCTTCCATGACCGCGTCCAGCTTGTAGAGCGTGAGATTGATCCGGTGATCGGTGAGGCGGCCCTGGGGGAAATTGTAGGTGCGGATGCGTTCGGACCGGTCACCGGAGCCCACCAGATCGCGCCGCAGGGACGCCGTTGCCTGTTGCCGGGCGCTACGCTGCATGTCTTCGATCTTGGCCGCCAGCAGCGCCATCGCCCTGGCGCGGTTTTTGTGCTGGGAACGCTCTTCCTGGCAGGCCACGACAATACCGGTGGGAATATGCGTCAGACGGATGGCGGAATCGGTCTTGTTGACATGCTGTCCGCCGGCGCCGCTGGAGCGGTAGGTATCAACACGCAGGTCCGCCGGGTTGATGTCCACCGCACCGGTATCTTCACGCTCGGGCATGATCGCCACGGTACAGGCGGACGTATGCACCCGCCCCTGCGCTTCAGTAGCGGGAACGCGCTGGACACGATGCACGCCCGACTCGAACTTGAGCCGTCCGTAGACGCCGTCGCCGATGACCCGGCTGATGATCTCCTTGTAGCCGCCGTGCTCGCCGTCACTGCTGGACAGGACTTCGACCTGCCACCCCTGGCGCTCGGCAAAGCGGCTGTACATGCGGAAAAGATCACCGGCAAAAATGGCGGCCTCGTCACCTCCGGTGCCGGCGCGGATTTCGAGATATACCGGCAAGGTGTCATTGGGATCCCTGGGGATCATCAACACACCCAGCTGCTCATCCAGCGAGAGGATACGGCGGCGGGCATCGGCGATTTCATCTTCGGCAATATCCCTGAACTCGGGGTCTCCCCGCAGCGACTCCGCCGTCGCCAGGTCTTCCTCGCTCTGGCGGTAGGCCTTCCAAACCCGCACCACTTCCTCCAGCTCGGCATGCTCCCGTGACAACTTGCGGAAACGGTCGTTATCGGCGATCACGGCGCTTTCCGCCAGCAAGGCGGTGACCTCTTCCAGTCTTTCGCTCAATTGTTCCAGGCGGGCGCGCAAGGACGGCTTCATTCATTCTCCCCGGAATTCCGGTCATCAACACCCAGCAGGCGCGCGGCCCAGGCCAGCTTGTCCGTATCACGCTCCGCCGCCGCCTGCTTGAGGCTGACCGTCGGCGCATGCATCATTTTATTGGCGAAACTCCGTGTCAGTCGCTCCATCGCTTCTTCCGGGCTCATGCCCTGCGCCAGCCACAACACCGCCTTTTCGATCTCCTGCTTGCGCAATTCCTCGACCTGGCGCCGATAGGTCGAAATCAGTCCGCTGGCGGCCTGCACGCGCTGGTCGGCTTCAAAGCGGGCGGTACAGGCCATGATCAGGTTTTCCGCTTCGGCGGCGGCATCCTGCCGGGCGCGGCGGTTTTCGGCAATCACTTCTTCCAGATCATCCACCGTGTAGAGGTAGACATCATTCAGCTGGTCGACTTCCGGCTCGATATCCCGGGGGACCGCAATATCAACCATGAACATCGGCCGATGGCGGCGCTTGCGCAAAGCGCTTTCCACCATGCCCTTGCCGATGATCGGCAGCGAACTGCCGGTGCAACTGATGACAATATCCGCTTGCGGCAGCACCTCGTGCAGATCCGACAGCAACACGGCCCTGGCCGTGCCCAGGGTGGAGGCCAGGGCTTCGGCCCGCGCCAGGGTGCGGTTGGCAATGACAATCTGCGGCACGCCCTGTTCGCGCAAGTGTTTGCCGACCAGTTCGATCATTTCGCCGGCGCCAACCAGCAAGGCGCGTGTTTTTCCGAGATCGGAGAAAATCTGCCGCGCCAGTTGCACCGCCGCGAATCCGATGGAGACCGGGTTGGCGCCGATCGCGGTTTCGGTGCGCACGCGCTTGACCGCCGCGAAGACCTGCTGGAAAACCCGGTCCAGTCCCTGCCCGACCGTACCGGCCTGCTGGGCGTGCTGGTAAGCGGTCTTGACCTGCCCGAAAATCTGCGGCTCGCCCAGCACCATCGAATCCAGGCCGGAAGCCACGCGCATCAGGTGCCGGACCGCATCGGCGTCTTCAAAGCGGTAGAGACTGCGCGACAACTCGTCCGGTTGCAGCCGCCGAACCTCGCGCAACCAGCGCATCAGCCGCTGGGGGTCATCGGTGTAACCGTAGAATTCGGTGCGGTTGCAGGTCGAGAGGATCGCCAATTCGGGCATGCCGGTAGCGTCACAGGCTTCCTTCAGGGACTGTGGCAAGGATTCGGGCAGAAAGGCGACCTTTTCGCGTGTGTCTACCGAAGCGGTTTTATGATTGATGCCGAGAGCAACCAGGCCCATGAGTTGAGGATATCCCCGAATACAGACCGGGTATTTTGCGGGATAGACGCCCGCTTTTCAAATACAGCCCGTCTGCAACGCATTGTTACTCGACTTGGCCGCGGCTCCCTGAGACACTTGCCGACCGGGGTGCGCCGCTTTCCGGCCCGGCAGCCCTCTCCGAATTTTCTGGAATACCGGTTCATCATGTCCCGTCTTATTGTCATGGCTGTCCTCGGCGGCCTGTTGCTGAACCCCCTTGCCGTCCTCGCGGAAACGGCGCCCGCCAACGTTGCCCCGGCATTTGGCCATGACGCGCTGCATGCGCTGTTACGCGCGGAATTCGCCATCAGCCGCAATCAGGCGGCCGATGCGCTGGTCCCCTACCGCGACCAGGCGCTGGCGACCCGTGACCGCGCCGTCCTCGAACGGGCGCTGCAGATCGCCAATTACCTGCAGGACAGCAAGGAAGGCCTCGTCATTGCCTCGGCACTGTCCGAGACCGTTCCGGCGCAGTCAAGCGTCTGGTACCAGACGGCCTACCACGCCCTGCGCGAACAGGACGCCGACCGCGCCATCAACGCCTTGTCACGCCTCCTGGACCTGGATCCGGAGGCCGAACTGGAGGCGCTGTTCCTGAGCGCGTATCCCGCGACGCCGGAAGGCCGCACCCGCATGATCGAAGCCATCGGCGGACTCGAAAGCCGGCATCCCGGCAACGGACATCTCCAGTTCGCGCGCGCGCTGCTGGCCGGAGAAAACGGGGCCTATGGCGAAGCCATCACCCATATCCGGCAAGCCCGTTCCAAAATGCCGGACAGCATCCCGGCCCTCCTGCTGCACGCACGGCTGCTGGGCATGAACCATCAGGAATCCGAGGCGCTGGACCTGTTGTCCGATGCCGTCATGAAATATCCCAACAGCCGGCAGGTCAACCTTCACTACGCCCGCATCCTGATCAAGACCGGACATCCTTATCAGGCGGAATCCCGACTGAAGCAACTCCTCGCCAATTCGCCCAACGATGAGGAAATCCTGCTGATGCACGGCCTCCTGGCCTATAACAACCAGCACGACGCCGACGCCCGGCAAAGTCTGGACAGATTGGCGCTGACGGGTGAGCACGCGGACGAAGCCCGCTATTATCTGGCGCTGATCGCCCGCCGCCAGCAGAACCCCGACCTCGCGGAAACCCATCTCGAATCAATTGGCGAAGGCCGTTTCTTTATTGCGGCGCTGAGCGAACTCTCCGATCTCCTGGCATCGCAGGACCAGCTGGAAGAAGCGCGCAGGAATCTGGTGATCGCAAGGCAAAGCCTGCCCGAACAGGCCGCGATGATTTATGTCATCGAGGCGGAAATGCTGAACAAGCGTAAACTGTCCGAGCAGGCCTTCCTGTTGCTGAATGAGGCCCTGAACCGGTTTCCGCAAGACAACACCCTGCTGTTCGCGCGCGCGCTGACCTCGGACAAGCTGAAAAAACTTCCCCAGTTCGAAAAAGATATGCAAGAATTGCTGGCCCGTGATCCGGGTAACGCCAGTTACCTGAATGCCCTCGGTTACACCCTGGCGGATCAGACCCAGCGCTTCGGCGAAGCCGATGTCTACCTGCGCCAGGCCTATCAGCTCAAGCCGGATGATCCCGCCATCATCGACAGCATGGGATGGCTGTACTACCGCCTTGGAAACGTGACCCAGGCACTGGAATATATCCAGAAAGCGTTTAACCTGTACCCGGATGAGGAAATCGGACTTCATCTCGCCGAACTTCTCTGGGTCACGGGCAAGCAGGCGGAGGCCGAAAAAATCTGGCGCCAACTCCTGCGTAAAAACCCCGAAAGTGAAATGGTATTGAAACACAAGGCCAAATTCGAGCAAAAACCGTGAAACTCCCAACCCTAATGTTGCTCCCGGCGATGCTGGCAGGATGCGCATCGCAACCGCTCGTCCAGCCGCTGACCCCCGCCTCGGTCCCCCCCTTGCCGGACGCCTCCACGGCGACTCCCCTTGATCTGATCGTCAAGCCCGAGCAACTACTGATCTGGACCGCCAGCGGCAAGATGTCCATCCGAATCCTGCAATCGGACGGTCGCGAAAGCGCGGCAACAGCCTATTACGTGTGGCAGCAACACGGCAACATGTACCGCATTACCCTCAGCGGACCGCTGGGACAGGGACGCACCGTGCTTGAAGGCAGTCCGGAGAAGGTCACGCTCGATAATGCACGAACCGGTCATGTCGAAGCCGAGACTGCCGAAGAGCTCATGCTGCAATCCCTCGGCTGGACCGCACCTGTCTCCTTGCTGCCGAAATGGTTCCAGGGGAAGCCCGCCACCGCGCAAGCGGAAACGATTGCCGATGAAAACGGCGTGCTGAAAAGCATCCTGGAACAGAACTGGCAAGCGGACTACAAAACGTGGCAAACGGTTGAAGACCGCAGCCTGCCGGAAAAATTTGTCATTACCGGCCCCAATACCCGCCTGACAGTGCTGGTCAGCGAATGGCAGACTACACGCTGAGCCCGGAGCTGCCGTGGCTTTCACTCCCGGCGCCGGCCAAGCTCAACCTTTTCCTGCATATCACCGGGCAGCGGCCGGATGGTTATCACACCCTGCAGACCCTGTTTGCCCTGCTCGACACCGGGGATGTCCTCCACTTCCGCGCCAGGACAGATACCGACGACATCCTGCTGTCGCCCGCCCTGCCGGGCGTCCCCAACGAACAGAACCTGATTGTGCGCGCCGCCCGCCGGCTTCAGTCCGCTACCGGCTGCCGCCTTGGCGCCGAAATCCGACTGGACAAGCGGCTGCCGATGGGGGGCGGCATTGGCGGCGGATCTTCCGATGCCGCCACCACCCTGATCGCGCTCAACCGGCTTTGGCAACTGGATCTCTCCCGTGACCGGCTCGCGGAACTTGGCTTGTCGCTTGGCGCCGACGTCCCGGTATTCGTCCAGGGCCGCAGCGCATTTGCCGAAGGGGTGGGGGAAATCCTGTACCCGGTTGAAATCGAAGAAAATTGGTATTTGGTACTGCGCCCCGACTGTGAAATCAGCACACGGGAGATTTTTTCCAATCCGGCGTTGACAAGGGATACTCCCGCGATTAAATTACCTGCCTCGCAAATGCAGTACCAACGTAACGACTGCGAAAGCATCGTGCGGCAACGGTACGCGGTTGTTGACCAAGCGCTTTACTGGCTGGATCAATTTGGCAAGGGCAGACTGACCGGCACCGGTTGTTGTGTGTTCTTGCCCTGCTCCAGTCGTGAAGAAGCCGAAAGGCTGCTGGCGCAGTCACCCTTTCAGGGTTTTGTCGCCAAGGCTGTCAACGAATCTCCGGCTTACCGGACATTGCGGGAAGCATTCAAAAATTAGCGGTCAATGATCGCAAACGCTATAGGGGCGTCGCCAAGCGGTAAGGCAGCGGGTTTTGATCCCGCCATGCGTTGGTTCGAATCCAGCCGCCCCTGCCATCTCTACAATGTGTTCATTGCCATGCCTAATCTGGTCGTCTTTACGGGTAACGCCAACCCGCAATTAGCCAAAAAAGTCGTTAGCCATCTGCATATCCCGCTCGGTTCCGCCGAGGTTTCGCGTTTTTCCGACGGCGAAATTGCCGTGGAAATCAACGAGAACGTGCGCGGCAAGGATGTTTTTATCATCCAGTCCACCTGCGCGCCGACCAACGATAACCTGATGGAACTGATCGTGATGGCCGACGCGTTGCGCCGCGCCAGCGCCGGTCGCATTACCGCGGTGATCCCCTACTTCGGCTATGCCCGACAGGACCGCCGTCCGCGCTCCGCCCGCGTGCCCATTACCGCCAAGGTAGTGGCGGACATGATCACCAGTGTTGGTATTGACCGAGTGCTTACCGTCGATCTGCACGCCGACCAGATTCAGGGATTTTTTGATATCCCGGTGGACAACGTCTACGGTTCGCCGGTGTTGCTGACCGCCCTGCAGAAGCAGCACTACGACAATCTCGTGGTGGTTTCGCCGGATATCGGCGGCGTGGTCCGCGCACGCGCCATCGCCAAGCAACTGGGCGATGTCGATCTGGCGATCATTGACAAGCGTCGCCCCAAGGCCAACGAATCCCAGGTCATGCACATCATCGGCGAAGTCGCCGGTCGAGATTGCGTGATCGTTGACGACATGGTCGACACCGCCGGAACCCTGTGCAAGGCGGCCGCCGCGCTCAAGGAGCACGGCGCGCGCCGTGTCGTCGCCTACTGCACCCATCCGGTACTTTCCGGCGCCGCCATCAAGAACATCACCGGCTCTGCGCTGGATGAACTGGTGGTTACCGACACCATTCCGCTGTCGGAAGAAGCACAGAATTGCGGACGCATCCGCCAGATGTCGATGTCGTCGCTGCTGGCGGAAACGCTGCGCCGCATCAACAACGAAGAATCCATCAGCGCCATGTTCGAGTTGTTCTGAACACGACGCTGGTTTTCGGGGCGGCATGCCGCCGCCCTTTTTAGCAACGGCCGTATTTGGTCGCGAAATACGGCACAAACCGGAGACTACCATGTCCGCCATTTTTACCCTGAATGCCACCAACCGGACCGACGAAGGGAAAGGTGCGAGCCGCCGCCTTCGCCGTCTGGAAAAGCGTATCCCCGCTGTTATCTACGGCGGCGGCAAAGAAGCCCAATCGATCAGCATCGAACTGCGCGAACTGGTGAAGGCCATCGAAAGCGAAGCCTTCTACTCGCACGTGCTGACCCTGATCATTGACGGCCAGCCCCAGCAAGCCGTGATCAAGGCCATGCAGCGTCACCCGGCCAAGAACACCCCGCTGCACGCTGACTTCCTGCGCGTCGACGCCGCCCATAAGCTGACAATGAAGGTGCCCCTGCACTACAGCAACCAGGAAGCCTGTGTTGGCGTCAAGACCGAAGGCGGTTCCATCTCCATCATCGCCACCGAAGTGGAAATTGCCTGCTTGCCGAACAACCTGCCGGAATACCTGACGGTCGACCTGCTGGGCGTGCACATCGGCACCACCCTGCACCTGTCGGACATCAAGCTGCCGGAAGGCGTGGAAATCCCCGCGCTGGCCCAAGGCCATGATTACGACCAGCCGATCGCCAACGTGCACAAGGCCTAAGTGTCGCCATGGCGGGTTTGCAACTGATTGTCGGCCTGGGTAACCCCGGATCCGAATACGAGCAGACCCGCCACAACGCGGGTGCATGGTTTGTCAGCCGTCTGGCGGCCAACCACGGCATCCGCCTTGTTTCCGAACCCAAGTTTCATGGCTTCACCGGACGCGGCACCATTGCCGGTCACGAAGTCCGCCTGCTGATTCCCACTACCTACATGAACCGTTCCGGTCTGGCCGTTGGCGCCATGGCCACGTTCTTCAAGATCCCCCCCACGGCCATACTCGCGGCCCACGATGAGCTGGACCTGCATCCCGGTCATATCCGCCTGAAAACCGGCGGCGGTCACGGCGGCCACAACGGTCTGCGCGACATGATTGCCTGCCTCGGCAACCACAACGGCTTCCACCGCCTGCGAATCGGTATCGGCCATCCCGGCGAAGCGCGACTGGTCTCCAATTTCGTGCTGGGCAAGGCGCCCTCCTCCGAACAGGAAAAGATTGATCAGGCGATCGATGAAGCCCTGCGCGTTTCGGATACCTTTATCGGCGGGGATATCGCCAAGGCCATGAGCCAACTCAACGGCTTCAAAGCCTGATTTTGGCTAGCGCCGCATCTGCCAACCCCTTCACACATAATTAACAAATATCAAGATAGCCCTACAAAAAACAAGGTTTATTTGATAGCATGCGCCATCTTTACACTGGCAGGTTGAGCTATGAGCGTGTCGTCTTCGCAAGTGCTTTTTGACAACGGACTCCATAAATGCGTCAGCTTTACCCATCTGGTCAAGGGTGATGGGGTTCAGGCCAATCAGTTCCTCATCATTCACGGTGATCGCGCGGCGGTGATTGATCCGGGTGGAGACCTGACCTATACCCCGCTGACCATTGAAATTCTCAAGTACGTCAAACTTCAAAACCTCCAGTATGTCATTGCTTCGCATCAGGATCCGGACATCATCGCGTCCATGCCGCGCTGGCTGACCCACACTCCGGCCACCGTCGTTGCCTCCAAGTTGTGGGCGCGCTTTCTGCCGCACCTGACCTCCGCCTTCATGGCGGAGCGCATTCGTGATGATTTCTCGGATCGACTGATCGAACTGCCTGACCCGGGTCAGGACATCCCGTTTGGCGATTCCGTAATCAAGGCCGTGCCCGCGCATTTCCTGCATTCGGTCGGCAATTTCCAGTTCTACGATCCCGTGTCGAAAATCCTGTTCTCGGGCGACATGGGCGCGTCGATGGTGGATGATGCCGGGGAATTCGTGACCGATTTCGACCGCCACATCCCGCACATGAAGGGATTCCACCAGCGCTACATGTGCTCGCGCAAGGTGACGCGCCTTTGGGCGAACATGGTGCGGGACATGGATGTGTCGATGATCGTGCCGCAGCATGGCAGCCCGTTCAAGGGACGGGAAATGATCACACGCTTCCTGGACTGGATTAGCGAACTGGATTGCGGCATCGACCTGCTGACGCAGTCAATCTACAAGGC
>CAZPZK010000008.1:0-20236 GCA_964591095.1 uncultured Moraxellaceae bacterium
CCCCAGTACCACGCTCAGGGTCAGCGGCTCGTCCAGCAGCGGCACCGCCAGCGACGACGCCAGCACCGGCGCCAGCGCCAAAAAGGCGCCCGTGGTAAACGGCCCCAGCCGCCGTTGCGCCTCGATAAAACTCAGCATCGCCACAATCACCACCAAAATCCCCTGAAACAGCGACTGGGTGATGATGGTCGGCCAGTCCGCCTGCGACAGCCCCGACGGCAGAAACACGGCATACACCGGCATGAACAACAGGGCCGACAACAGCGCCACCCCCATCGTCGCCTCCAGCGGCGGTACCTGCCAGCGCTTCAGCAGCGCGGCATAAAAGGCCCAACTGGCCGAACCGCACACAAACAGCAACTCGCCCAGCCCGATCCCGGCATGGCGCTGCAGCTCGCCCCAGGCCATGGCGCCAATGCCCACCGCGATAAACGCCAGCGTGATCCAGCGGTCGCGGTTCATCGGCTCGCCCAGCACCAGATACGTGGCCACCGCCGTCCAGAACGGCAAGATGCCCGACAGCAGCACCGCCCCGTGCGAGGCCGGCGCGCGCTCGAATCCGGCATAGGCCAGCCCGGCATAGCCGATGCCGCCCAGCAGCGCCAGCAGCAGGAATTTGCCGGTGAAATAATGGCGCACGCCGCGCACCACCACCACCGGCAGCAGCACCAGCGCCGCCGTGCCAAAACGCAGCGCGGTGATGTCCCACGGCGTCAGTTCGCTTTTGCCGCCCAGGCGGGAAATGAGGATGAAACTGGTCCAGACACAGAGCGTGAACAGCAGGATGCCGTAACTCATCACGCGCGATTGCGAAGAGAACACGGAGGGTACTCGGGAGGGAAGGGAACAACGGAGTATAGCGGAAACCGGCGGAGGCATGACCACGCGGGATTTAGGGAAAACTCCTCCGCCGTGGCGGAGGAGTCGCGCAGCTCAGCGTGACCGCTGCCGGTAGGCCTCATACAGCGCCACGCCGGTGGCGACGCTGACATTGAGGCTCTGCACCGTGCCCACCATCGGGATGAAGGCCAGTTCGTCGCAGTTCTCGCGGGTCAGGCGACGCATGCCGCTGCCTTCCGCGCCCATCACGATCGCCATCGGCCCGGTCAGCTTGATCTCGTAGAGCGACTTCGCTTCCGGAGTCAGCGTGGTGCCGACGCGCCAGACACCCGCATCGGCCAGTTGGCCCAGCGTGCGCGCCAGATTGGTCACCTGGAAGAACGGCAGCACCTCCGCCGCGCCGGACGCCGTCTTGCGCGCCACCGGCGTCAACCCGGCGGCGCGGTCTTTCGGCGCCACCACGCCATGCACGCCCACGGCCTCCGCCGTGCGCAGGCAGGCGCCCAGGTTATGCGGGTCGGTGATGTTGTCCAGCACCAGCAGCAGCGGCGGCACCTGCAGGCCTTCCACCAGCGTCATCAACTCGCTGTCGCCCTGCACCGGCAACGGCCGCGTGCGCGCCGCCACGCCCTGATGCTGCGGACTGCCGCTCATCTGGTCCAGCTTGTCGCGGCTGGTCACTTGCAGCGCGATGCCATGCCGCTTGGCCAGGTTCTCGATCACATGCAGGCGATTGTCATCGCGGGTCAGTTGCACAAACACTTCCAGCACCGACTCGGGATGCTGTTGCAGCAGGGCTTCCACGGTATGGATGCCATACACCAGTTCGGGCTTGGCCATGAGTTACCCCTTCTTCGATTTCTTGCGGGAGGCGGAACGGCCTCCGCGTTTACGCGCCGGGCGCGGCGCGCCATTAGCTCCGCCTCCGCCCTTCTTGCCGGGCGCCTCGCCGGCGGCCGGGGCTTCCGCCGCCGGCGACTGGCGCGAGCGGCGGGCGCTGCCCAGACGGCCCAGCAACTCAAAGTCCATCTTGCGCTCGTCGAGATTGACCCCGGCCACCTTGATCTCCACCTTGTCGCCCATGGCGTAGACCACGCCGCTGCGCGAGCCGGTCAGGGTGTGCATCACCGGATCAAAGTTGTAGAAGTCGCCTTCCAGATTGCGGATATGCACCAGCCCTTCCACAAAAATGTCATCCAGCGCCACAAAAAAGCCGAAGCTGGTGACGGCGGTGATGACGCCCTTGAAGGTGTCGCCGATATGGTCCTGCATGTACTCGCACTTCAGCCAGGCAGTGACATCGCGGGTGGCTTCGTCGGCGCGGCGCTCCGCCATCGAGCAGTGCTCGCCCAGCGCCAGCATGGTCGCGGTATCCACGTGCGGAGCTGCTTCCGGGTGGTGCAGGTGGTGACGGATCACGCGGTGCAGCAACAGGTCGGGATAACGGCGGATCGGCGAGGTGAAATGCGCATACGCCGGGTAGGCCAGACCGAAGTGGCCCAGGTTTTCCGGGCAGTAGACCGCCTGCATCATCGAGCGCAGCAGCATGGTCTCGATGATCGGCGCGTCCGGACGCTCGGCAACGCTGTTCAGCACCTGCTGGAAATCCGCCGGCGTCAGTTTTTTCTTGGCGGGGAATTCCACGCCGAGGATGCCGAGGTAGCCTTTCAGCTTCAGCAGCTTCTCGTCCTTGGGACCTTCGTGATTGCGGTACAACGCCGGCAGGTGGTGCTGCTGCACGTATTCGGCGGCGCAGACGTTGGCCGCCAGCATGCATTCCTCGATCAGCATGTGCGCCTGGTTGCGGGTGCGCGGCACGATCTTCTCGATTTTCTTCTCGGCATCGAAAATGATGTAGGTTTCCTGGCCGTCAAAATCCAGCGCGCCGCGCTGCTCGCGGCAGGCGCGCAGCACCTGGAACAGGCTGTACAGCGTCTGCAGCGGCTTGACCAGATCCGGGTGGTCGGCGGCGACCTGGCGGCCGGCCTCGCTCTCCGGATGTTCCAGCAGGTCGCTGACCTGGTTGTAGGTAAAGCGCGCCTTGGAATGCATCACCGCCTCGTAGAAGCGGCTGCCGGTCACCCGCCCCTGGCGCGAGACGGTCATGTCGCAGACCATGCACAGGCGGTCAACTTTCGGCTTCAGCGAGCACAGGCCGTTGGACAGGATTTCCGGCAGCATCGGGATCACCGAGCCGGGGAAATAGACCGAGGTGCTGCGGTTGCGCGCCTCGTCGTCCAGCGCCGTGTCCGGGCGCACATAATGCGAGACATCGGCAATGGCCACCACCAGGCGGAACCCGCCGCCGGAACGCTTCTCGGCATAGACGGCATCGTCAAAGTCGCGGGCGTCCTCGCCGTCAATCGTCACCAGCGCCAGGTCGCGCAGGTCGACGCGGTCTTCCTTGTCGTAGTCATCCACCTCTTCGGTCATGCCCGCCACGATGTCCTCGACCACCCGCGGCCAGACATGGGGAATATCGAAGTTGCGCACGGCAATGTCGATTTCCAGTCCCGGCGCCAGATGGTCGCCCAGCACCGCCACGACCTTGGCGGTGGCGATGCTGCGGTGGCTGGGCGGATCAACAATCTCCACCTCTACGAACTGGCCGATGCTGACGCCCTTCAATTCGCCCAGCAACCCGATTTCCTGGGTGATGCGGGGGTTGTCCGGGCGCAGGTAGGGCAAGCCGCCCTCCTCATAGTAGCGGCCGACCAGGCGCTTGGTCTTGCGCTCCAGCACCTTGACGATGCGGCCTTCGGGTCTGCCCTTGTGGTCATAGCCCGCCACCCGGACCTGGGCGGTGTCGCCGTCAAACACCAGGCGCATCTGCCGCGAGGTCAGCAGGATATCCGGCTCATCCTTGGGCGTGACCAAAAATCCGAAGCCGTCGGGGTGGCCCTGCACGCGCCCCTCAATGCATTGCTCTTCGTCAAGCGGCTGGTAAAGACCGCGGCGGTCCATTTCCAGTTGGCCGTCGCGCACCATGGCGCCCAAGCGTTTTTGCAGCGCATGCTGGCGTTCGTCGTCTTCCAGACCAAAGGCCTCGGCCAGTTGCTGGGCGGTCAGGGCGCGCTCATGCTGGGTCAGGGTGGACAGGATCAGTTCGCGGCTGGGGATGGGGTTTTCGTAATTGGTGGCCTCTCTGGCCGCAGCTGGGTCATTCCAGGCTGGAGTGTTGCTCATTAATGCGTGTTCTCTACTCATGTCTGCGCGCCGCGCGCCCCTTGGCCGCGGCAGCCTCCGCAGTCTAGCATGCGCCCGGCTTTCCGGAGGGCGATTTTTGCGCAAACGACGGTTGTTTATGCCAATCAGGAATAAACAAATGCAATCATAGTATTTAGCGCAAGGAATTCCGGCTGTTATCGTGCTGCTGATTATTCAACAGTCTCCGAATCCCGATCATGAAAATACGCCGTCTCGACCTTGACGACACCCTCAGCATTGACCACGAAAACAGCGGCCTGCCGCCGCTGGAAACCGAGATCACCCATACGCGGAGCTTCCTCAAGCCGTTGCTGCATACCTTCGGCATCCTGCTCGCGCTGCTGGCGGTCGCGGCGGGCGTGGCCTTCGCCACCCAGGACAGCGCCGTCATCGTCCAAGGGCTGAGCAGCGAGGTATTCTGGCTGGCTGCCGCCGTCGGCCTCGGCGCGCAGATCATCGACGGCGCGCTGGGCATGGCCTACGGCATCACCGCCACGACCTTCCTGCTCGGCATCGGCGTACCGCCGGCCGCCGCCTCCGCCTCGGTGCATCTGGCCGAGGTCTTCACCACCGGGTTTTCGGGACTGTCGCACTGGCGCATGGGCAACATCAACAAGCCCTTGTTCTTGCGGCTGGTGATTCCGGGCATGATCGGCGGCGTGGTTGGCGCCTATGTGGTCACCCAGTTCGACGGCAACACGCTCAAGCCCTGGATTTCCGCCTACTTGCTGGTCATGGGCTTCTATATCCTGTCCAAGGCCTTTCGCGCCATCAAGGTTCGCCATGATCCGCCCAAGCATATTGCGCCGCTGGCGCTGACCGGCGGCTTTGTGGATTCGGTGGGCGGCGGCGGCTGGGGACCGGTGGTCACCACCTCGCTGGTCGGCACCGGCCAGGACCCACGCACCACCATCGGCTCAGTCAATGCGGCGGAATTCTTCCTGTCCATCGCCGGCGCCTCGGCCTTCGCCGTGCTGGGCGGCTTCGGCCACTGGCCGGTCATCGCCGGACTGGTCGTCGGCGGGCTCTTTGCCGCGCCATTTGCCGCCTGGTTGTGCCGCCATCTGCAGACCAAATCCCTGCTGATCATTGTCGGCCTGCTGATTTCGGGCTTGAGTGCTGTTAATTTGTTCAAGTCCTTCGCCTGAGACGTTGACAGGGTCGGTAAATCCGATAGAATGCCCACCCATCAAGCCCAGGTGGCGAAATTGGTAGACGCGCTAGTTTCAGGTACTAGTGCCGCAAGGCGTGGAGGTTCAAGTCCTCTCCTGGGCACCAAATCGCTGAAAGAACCCGACGAAAGTCGGGTTTTTTTATGGCCGCCGTTTATCCCCCGCACAACTGTCCGCGCTTCCCATTGCCGGGCGCGCTCCCCTGTTCCATAGTCATCCGGTCACCCCCGATTCCGGAGACCACCATGTCCCTCGACCTGACCCGGGCCTCGCTGGCCGAACTCCGGCGGCGCTTTAACGAAGCCGCGCCGCCGACCCTCCCCCAGCGCGGCGGTTTCTGGCGCGCCCGCTTCATCGGTCCGTGGTGGCTGCGGCTGGGCGGACGGCCCTCGGTCGCCGTCTCCGGCCTGTGGGGCTGGCAAGGCAAGCGCTTCCTGACCCCGGAAACCGCCACCAACGTGCTGGCGCGCGGCGGCGGGACCGTGGACGCCCTGGTCATGCAGTGCCGTGACGCGCCTTCCGGCCTTGACGGCCGTCCGGTCGCCGCCCTGACCTACGGCGCGTCCGGCCCCCTGCCCTGGCGCTGGGTCACCGACGAATTGCGCGCTCTCGACGACCGCACCCTGCTGGGCATGACCCGCATCGACCTGCCCGGCCTGCGCGGGCTGGCCTTCCCCTTCCTGCTGGAGCGCGAGGCATGAGCGGTTTCGATTCCGACATCCTGATCATCGGCTCGGGTTTCGGCGGTAGCGTCAGCGCGCTGCGGTTGGCGGAAAAGGGTTACCGGGTGATGGTGCTGGAACAGGGCCGCCGCCTGACGGATGACGACCTGGCGAAGGCGGGCCGGGATCCCCGGGCGCTGGCCTGGGCGCCGGCGCTGGGCCTTAAGGGATTCTTCGCGCAGGATGTGTTCCGCCATGTCGGCATCGTCCGCGGGGTGGCGGTGGGCGGCGGCAGCATCGTCTATGCCGCCGTGCTGCTGGAGCCGAGGGCCCCCTTCTACCGCGACCCGGCCTGGGTGGGACTGAATCCGGACTGGCGCGCCGAACTGGCGCCGCACTACCGCACCGCCCGCGCCATGCTGGGCGTCACCGACAACCCCTATCACGGCATTCAGGACGATTGGCTGCGCGGCGCGGCGGAACGGCTGGGCGCGGCCGACACCTTCGGTCCCACGCCGCAGGGCATCTTCTTCGGCGATCCGTCCCGCGCCACGCCCGATCCCTTCTTTGACGGCAAGGGTCCGGCCCGCAGCGGCTGCAACCAGTGCGGCCGTTGCATTACCGGCTGTGCTTACGGGGCCAAGAACTCCCTGGACCGCAACTACCTGTACTTCGCGGAACAACTGGGGGTGAAGATCCAGCCCGAGCGGCAGGTCACCCACGTCGAACCGCTGCCGGACGGCGGCTACCGCGTGCATGTCCGCCACCCGTGGGACCGCTCGGTGACAACGACGCCGCTGACTGCGCGGCGCGTCATCCTCTCGGCGGGCTCGCTGGGCACGCAGGAAATCCTCTTCGCCAGCCGCGACCGCTACCGCACCCTGCCCCGGCTGCCCGTCTCGCTGGGCGAACATGTGCGCACCAACAGCGAGGCCATCGTCGGCATCCTCAGCAACGACCCGAAGGCCGATGTCACCCACGGCGCCACCATTTCCACCCACTTCTACCCGGACGGCCACACCCACATCACCCAGAACCGCTTCCCGCAGAGCTACAGCTTCATGAAGTTCTACATGGGTCCGCTGGTGGACGGCAACAAGCCGCTGGGCCGGGCCTTGCGGACGCTGGCGGCGCTGATCCGCCATCCCTGGAGGAGCACGGCCTCGTTCCGGGCTCGCCACTGGTACAAGCGCATCTCGGTACTGACGGTGATGCAACACGCCGACAACCAGTTGGCCTTCGCCTATGGCCGCACGCTGCTGCGCGGCGGACGCTACGGGCTGAAGTCACGGATCAGTGTCGGCGGGCGCTCGCCCTCCTACCTGCCGCAGGCCAACGCCGCCGCGCGCGCCTTTGCCGAGGCCAGTGGCGGCACGCCGCTGAACACGGTGATGGAAAGCGTGGGCAACCTGTCGGTGACCGCCCATATCCTGGGCGGGGCGGTGATGGCGGGACGGCCGGAAGACGGCGTGATCGACCTTAACCACGAAGTATTCGGCTATCCCGGCCTGTATGTGGTGGACGGCGCGGCCATTCCGGCCAATGTCGGAGTGAACCCGAGCCTGACGATCACGGCGCTGGCGGAACGCTTCGCGGCGCGGTTTCCCAAGGCGGAGTGAGATTACCGGGGCATTCAGGATGCCCCCTTTCCCCGGGCATTGTCCGCATACCGGTTCAGCCCCTGCATCACCCATTCATACGGCAACGCGAACTTGCGCTGGAACCAGTAGCCCACGGCAATATCCGGCGAAGTAAACACCATATACTTCCCCTGCTCCACCCCGCGCAGGATCGCCTCCGCCGCCTGCTCCGGCGACACGGCATGCCGGCGGAATCGCCCGGTCAGCGCCTGCATGCGGGCATCGTCGCGATCCACCCCGACAATCCGCACCGTCCGCACCAGCCCGGTATCCACCGCCCCCGGACACACCAGGCTGACCTTGATGCCATGCCGCGCCAGGTCGTAGCGCAGCACCTCCGACACCCCGCGCAGCCCGAACTTCGAGGCGCTGTAGGCCGCATGCCACGGCAGTCCGAACAGCCCCGCCGCCGAGGACACGTTGACGATCGCCCCGCCGCGTCCGGCGCGGATCATCGGCGGCACGAAACATTCCATCACCTGGATCGGCCCCATCAGGTTCACCTCGACACAGTCGCGCCAGTGCCGGTGCTCCAGGTCCTCGATGCGTCCCCAGATGGAAATCCCGGCGATGTTCATCACCACATCAACGCTGTCAAAGCGGGCGTGAATCTCGTCGGCCATCGCCTTCACCGCCTCGAAATCGGCGATGTCAGCGGCACGCAGGAAATCCACCCGGCCGCCCTGCGCGCGGATGGCAGCCGCCGTCCGTTCCAGTTCATCGGCTCGGATATCCGTCAGCAGCAGGCGCGCTCCCCGCCTTGCAGCAGCGATCGCCACCGCCTGACCAATGCCGCTGGCCGCGCCGGTGATGAAACACCGCTTGTCAGTCCAGAAAGTGCACTTGCTCATGATGGAATCCCCGTTCGGCGTGGTTGATGCCCCCATCATGCCGCGCTCCTTCCTCCTCAAAGCTACCCAAACGGGACAATTCCGATGCCTTATCGGGACAACCTCTTCTTCCCGCGCCGATTTGTGCGAGGATGGACGCATCCCGAATTCCCCCGGAGCCGCCATGAGCGCGAGCACCCCCACCGAACCCGGCGAATGGATTTCCGCCCGCCACCTGCGCCATGTACTGGCGCGCGGCGAGGCGCTGGGCGTGGACATGGAACCGATACTGGCGGCGGCCAAGCTGACACGCGCCGATCTGGCCGACCCCGACGCCGCCGTACCGATGACCGCCGTCGAAGCCCTGCTCAACGCCTGGATCGCCACCAGCGGCGATCCCCTGCCCGGCCTGCGGCTGGCCACCTCCGCGCAGCCGCCCACCTTCGGCGCGCTGGGGCTGGTGTTCCAGTCCTGCGCCACGCTGGCCGACGCGTTGCAGACGGTGGTGCGTTTCAACGGCCTGCTCAGCAGCTTTGGCGAGACGCGGCTGGAATTCGCGCCCGGCGCGGTGCGGGTCTGCTGGCGTTGCGCGGCGGGCGGGGAACAGTTCCGGCGTCAGGCCGCCGAGTATGTGCTGGGCATCTTCGTCACCGTCGCCCGGTTGTTGCTGGAAGAAGGCGAGCGCGACGTGTTGCGCGCCGTCGAGTTCCCCCATGCCGCGCCCGCGCATCCGGCCCTGTTGCGCGAATACTTCGACGTGTTCGGCGCGCCGGTGCATTTCGACCGGCCGGAGACCGCGCTGGTCTTGCCCGCCGACGCGCTGAAGCGCCGCCTGCGTCATGGCGACGCAGTGCTGAAAACCCTGCTGGAACAACAGGCCGACACCCTGCTGCGCCAGCGGCCGCAGCCTGGCAGCATCATCACGGCGGTGCGCACACTGGCGGCGGCGATGCTGCCCGACGGGCTGCCCGCCAAGGAGACGGTGGCGGCGCAGCTCGGCCTCGGCGCCAAGACCCTGCAGCGGCGGCTGGACGATGCGGGCACCACCTTCCAGGCCGAGCTGGACGCGGTACGGCTGGACGAAGCCCGGCGCCTGCTGGCCGACACTGCCCTGCCTCTGACCGAACTGCCGGACCGGCTGGGTTTCGCCACCTATCCGGCCTTCGCGCGCTGGTTCAGGCGGTTGACCGGGCAAACGCCCGGAGCCTGCCGCGACGCCCTTCCCCCTGTTTCCGGAGACTGAAAATCATGACCGAAATCCTGCAACCCGACGGAGGCTGGTTCGCCCCGTCCGACCGCCTGACCCCGCCGCCACCCGCCGGTCGCAAGACGCTGTTCCGTGCGCTGTCAGGCGTGGCGAGGCTCATGGGACGCACCGAAGTGCCGGATGTGATCGCGCTGCTGGGCCATTACCCGCGCCTGTTCTGGCCATGGCTGGCCTTTGCCTCGCGGATGATGCCCTACGGCACGCTGCCGCCGGTGACGCGGGAGAAGCTGATCCTGCGCACGGCCTGGCACTGCCGCAGCCGCTACGAGTGGGGACAGCATGTGGAAATCGGATTGCGTGCGGGGGTGACGGATGCGGAAATCTTCGCGGTGGCGCGAGGACCGTCGGCCTGGGCCAGTGATCCGGACGCGACGGCGCTGGATGCCTGCGATGAATTATGCCGGGACAAACAGATCGGCGCGGCCACTTGGGAGCGCTTACGGCAGCGGTTTTCCACGGAGCAATTGGTGGAGCTGACGCTGCTGGTGGGGCACTACGAGATGCTGGCCGGGTTCCTGAATACGGCCGGCCTGGCGCTGGAGCCGGCCATTGAGGCCGAACTGCAGGCGTTTTACCGGCGAGTCGCGGCGTGATTCTCGCGGGGCTGTGCGCTGTGTTTCGGCGGCGAAACCCGTAAAATCCTCCCCAACCCTTCCTGCCGGATTTCCGACATGATGACCGCCTCGATCCATCTGCAACTCTATGTGCGGTTCGACATCGATGGCATGACGCCGGGCTTGTGGCCGATGCTGGCGAAAGCACTGGGTCCGTGCGGGCCGTTCCTGCTGTCACCGCCGGAGCGGTACTGGAAGATGCCGGACTGCCTGGGCTTCCATATCGGATTCCGCACGGATCCGGAACTGGTGTGGATTCTGGTGCGGGCGTTGGCGTCGGAGGGATGGCGGGTGTTCGGGGATGAGTTCGACCTGTCGGCGGTGTGGAATCCGGAAAACGGGGCAATCCTGATCCATCAGGATGTGCAATGGGCGGAGTTGCAGTTGACACGGCGGGAGCCGGCCGAACCCTGACGCCCGGCCCCACCCGCTCACTTCGTCAATGCCGGCCGGTACGTCTTCTGCATCAACCACCGCACCGGCTTGCTCAGCGTCACCGAAGCCACCTGCATCCCCCACAACCAGGGCGGCGAAATATCCTCCGGCCGCTCCACGATGGCGCGCTCGATCACGTGCGCCGCCTCCTCCACGCTCATGCCGGGCATGTGGTGCAAGGCCTTGGTGGGCGCGCTCATGCGGGTATAGACAATCGCGGGATAAATGGAGGTGACATCAATGCCGTCCGGCTTGATTTCCGTCGCCACGCTGCGCAGCCAGACATCAAAGGCCGCCTTCGATGCCTGGTAGGCCGCCCAGTTGGCTCCCGGCGGAATCTTCACCCCCCAGGTTGAAATATTGATGATCTGCCCCTGCCGGCGCGCCCGCATCGACGGAATCAGCCCCAGCACCAACTGCACCGGCCCCAGATAATTGATCGCCATCGTGCGCTCAAAATCATGGAAACGATCATAGGACTGATGGATCGACCGCCGGATCGACCGCCCGGCGTTGTTCAGCAGAATATCGACATGCCCTTGGTCGCGCAGCGCCCGTTCAGCCAGCGCCGCCGCCTCGGCGGGCTTGCTGAGGTCGGCCGGGTATACCGCCGCCCAACCGCCCGCCTGACGAATCCCCTCGGCCACCCGTTCCAGCTTGTCCTGGGTGCGCGCCACCAGCAGCACGCGCGCGCCCATCGCCGCCAGGCGCTTCGCGGTCGCCTCGCCGATGCCGAAGGAGGCGCCGGTGACCATGACCACCTTGCCCTCCACCGCCGCGCGCAAGCGGCGGTCATCGTTCAGGCCATGCGGGTTGGTGAACCAGGCGAGCGGGCGGGTCCAGGCGGGGGGGGTGTAATCATCGTTGGCGGCGGTCATCAGGAACTCCTCGGTCAAGGGCGGATCGGTTTCTCGGGTTTACAGCCGGCGCGGCCGCTTGTCATTGACTGTCATGACCGGAAGCGGACGGTCTCCGGGTCAATCAGACTAGCGGGCGGCCAACTGCCTGCGCAAGACCTGGCCGCCGGCATTCCTCGGCAAGGCATCCACCAGCACGATATCGCGCGGCACCTTGTAACGGGCGATGCGGTCGCGAAGGAAGGCCTTCAACACGCCCGCGCACAGACCGGCGCCCTCGGCTTCCACCACAAAGGCCTTCAGCCGCTGTCCAAACTCCGCATCCGTCACGCCGACCACCGCCACTTCCGCCACGCCCGGGTAGGCGGCCAACCACTCCTCCACTTCCAGGGGAAAGACGTTTTCACCGCCGGAAACGATCATGTCATCCTCGCGCCCTTCCACAAACAGACGCCCCTCCGCATCCAGATACCCGATGTCGCCGGTGTTCATGTAGCCGTTGATCATCGCTTTGCCGCCACCACCGACATAGCCCTCGAACAACATGCCGCTGCGCACGCAGATATGTCCGGGCAGTCCGGCGGGCAAGGCACATCCCATGCTGTCCAGGATGCGGACTTCGGCGCCCAGCGGCATCCGACCGACCGTTCCCGGCGCGGCCCGCAAATCCTCCGGCGTTGCCAGCGCCACGCCGCCGGCCTCGGTCGAGCCATACAGATTGAACAGGTTGTCGCCGTGGGTGTCCATCCAGCGCGCGGCAAGCGCGGCTCCCAGCGGCGAGCCCGCCGAGATCACGGTGCTGACATGACGGAAGGAATAGCGGAACTGGCGGACCGCCGGAATATCCAGCAAGCGCTGCAACATCACCGGCACTACCACCAATGTCCTGACCTGATGCAGCACCAGCCGCTGCGCTACCCGCTCCGTGTCAAAGCGGCGGCACAACACCGTGGTGGAACCCAGCGCCAGCGCCACCGCGAGAAAGGTCAGGCCAAAACTGTGAAACAGCGGCGTGGCGATCAGCATTGTCTCGCCCGAGATCAGCGGCAGGGTATTGAAGAGCGTCGCCATCGGTCCGAGCGCCGCCAGCGGCGGTGTCCGGCGCGGCGCGCCCTTGGGCGCGCCGGTGGCGCCCGAGGTCAGGATGATCACTCGCCCTTGGGGGCGCGGACCCGGCGCGGGCGACGGCCGATTGACCAGGGCGCACAGGCTGCCTGGCGCCCCCTGCGAATCGGCGAGCAAGCGCCTGCCATCATAGCCAGCGCGCGCGAACAGACCGTTGAACTCCCCATCGTGAATGACCAGCGACAGTTCATGCCGGTCCAGCACCTGCCGCAACTGCAGCGCGGGAAACTCGGTATTGAGCAACAGCACGTCCGCGCCCAGACGACAAGCCGCCAGCAATCCCTCGACAAAGCCGCGATGGTTGCGGCACATCAGCGCCACGGTATCGCCCACCCCCAGGCCGTCGGCCGCCAGCGCGGCCGCCATCGCCTGCACGCGCCGGTCAAGATCGGCAAAGCTCACCGCCCCAAAATCATCCTCCACCGCGATCCGCTCGGGAAAGCGGGCGGCCGCCGATGTCAGCAAGGTCGCGAAATTGGCGCCCTCATGCCAGGCACGCCAGAGCAGGCGCGCCAACCGGTCCGGACGCAGGGGCGCCAGCACCCCGGCGCGGGTCAGGCCGATCCCGACCTTGACCAGATGCTCACCGCTGAGCACCCCTTGTTGCCACAGGGCGGAAATTGAATGCTTCATGGGTATCCCTATGCTCATGATTCCACGATGACCGGCGTTGCCGCCAGGGCTTGCAAGCCCGCCATCAGGGTACGGATCGTCAAACGCACGGTGTCCTCGTACGACAGCCCGTGCAGCAGCGGACGGTCACCGCTGAAATGCTCCGCCAATCCGGTCAGGCAGATCCAACACAGCGCCATGACCTCGCCGGCGCGTTCATGGTAAAGCCGCGCCAGCGCCGGATCCGCCGACAGCCGCAAGGCCGCGCCAAACACCGGACCGAACAGGTTGCGCGACGCGTTCAGCAGGCGCAGTTCCAGTGCCGTCGGCTCTTGTTCCTTCCGCCGCAGCCCCGACCAAACATTCAACTCCCGCCCATACAATCGATACATTGGCCAGTAAAGTCGGGCGATCCCCAGAAACAGCGTCTCAACATCCGGCGCGGAGTCACAGACCGGACGCAACTCCTCCAGCAGCAACTCCAGACGCTCGGCATACAAGGTGGCGTACAGCTCCTCCTTGCTGGCGAAATAGGTGTACACCGTACCCGGACTTAATTGCGCCAGACGGGCAATATCCCGGATATTCAGCGCCTGCAGCCCCTGCTCGACAAGACAGGCGCGGGCCGCGGTCAGGATATCCTCGCGCCGGGCCTCACGATCGCCCCATTTGCTTCTGATTGCCGTCATGCTCCGCCCCAGTCTTGAACGATGTTCAAAATAGGGGCGTATTCTGCCGCCGTCAAGTCCTTGCCACGGTTCCCCGACAGGATATCGGCCCGCGTACAGCCCAACCTCCGTCACATTGTCGGGTAAACGACAATTCGACGCTGCTCTCGCCGCCGCCGCATTGACAGCCCTGCTTCTTACCACTACATCTACCAGTGTCACATTTATCAATGAGACCAGCGTCAGGGTATAACCCGCCGCCAGCCTCGGAGAAACCGACATGAGCCTGCTGTCCCGCTTCACCGGCTTTGCGCGCAAGGCTGCCTCCTCGACCGCTCACCGACTCACCCCGCGCAAGGTAAGCTTCGACTGGCAAAAAACGCCTCTGGACTGGCTGCCAAACCACCCATTCGCCAGTCACTTCATAAATGAAATCAACATGATACTTCCCGCTGGCGAGTTCTGGTTCTGCCGCCTCTACAACAAGGCCCTCCCTTGGGTGACCGATGACAAGCTGCGCGAAGACGTGCAGATGTTCATCCGGCAGGAAGCGATGCATGCCCGCGCCCACAGCACAGCGATCAACGAATACCTGAACCGGCACGGCATCGAGACCGGTCGCAATACCCGCCTCATGGAGTGGCTGTTTGAAGACCTGCTGGCCGATGACCCGCTCGGTCTGAAGACGCCCGCCTTCCTGCAAAAGGACTGGCTGGTATTCCGGTTGGGCATCATCGCCGCGGTGGAACACATGACCTGCGTCCTCGGCAATTACGCCTTGCGCAACCGCACGTGGGATACCCTCAACGCCGATCCGGTGCTGCTGGACCTGATCCGCTGGCATGGCGCCGAGGAAGTGGAACACCGCTGCGTGGCCTTTGACCTGCATCGCCACCTCGGGGGCAGTTACCTGTCACGCTACTATCTGGCCTGCATTGCCACGCCGATGGTATTCGGGCTTTGGGTGGACGGCACCTCGCATTTGCTGCGGCAGGATCCGCGATTCGCCGGACATCAGCCGTCCGTCTGGAAGCCGTGGGTCTGGCTGGAATGGCATCGCGTCTCGCGCAGCGGAACCCTGCCTTCCCCGCTATGGCTGGCTTGGCAGCAGTTGCCATTCTTCAGCCCGTGGTACAACCCGCTGCATGAAGGCTCCACGGAAGAAGCGCTGGCCTATCTGGCCCACTCTCCCGCCGCGCGCGCTAACCGTAACATAGCGCTGGAGGCGGCCTGACTCAGGCCGGCGGGCGGCTCCCGCCGCCTAGCGCGCTCAGGTCACGTAGGCAAAACCGATATCCGCCTGCTCCCCGCGGTCGCCACCCACCCAGGTCTGCTCCAGCAAGCGCGCCCGCGACGCCCCGAGCAACAAGCATGACGACGCCCGCGTCCCGTACAACGGCGACCGGATAAAGGCGGTTCCCAGCAGCCGTTCCCAGGCCAACCCCACCCCGGTATCCGGCAACTCGTCGTCCGCCGGGGGCGTCATGTCCTCCAGCAGGACCATCAGTTGCGCCGGATCAGGCGGCAAGGCCCCTGACAATGCCTGGCGCAAGCCCTGCTTCAAGCGCCGGGTCTTCGGCCAGGGACTGTCCAGCAGGTGATTGCTCAAGCCGTAATAGCCGGGCGACAGCTGTTGCGGCGGTGTCCCCCGGTTGCTGAATACCGCCGCCTCCCGGCGATCACCAACCAGCAGATTGAATCCGTTATAACGCGAGGCCTCCGCCGCCACGGCGTCCAGAAAATCCAGAGGGGGCTCGCTGCCCGCCAGATAATCCGCCACCAGCTTGCCGCGCGACCACTCCCCCGGCTGCATGCCCCCCGGCTCCCGATAGTTGGTCAGCGCCGCCCAGCGCCCGCCGCGGGTCACGCCCAGCCAGGTTCCCCCTTCCTTTTCATCACGCCCGGCCAGAATGACAGGATGTTCATCCCAGAATCGGAGCGGCGCGGCCGGACGCGCGTAAAACTCATCCCGGTTACCCACCAGCACCAGCGGATAACCCGGTACCTGTTGCCAGGCAAAGGCGATCAGACACATAACAGAACCTCGACATGGCGTCGCAACGGATTTCGATTAGAATGGCGACCCTGTCCCGGAGAACGCCGCTGATGCTAGTGTATCCCCAAATCGACCCGGTTGCCGTCCACCTCGGTCCGCTCAAGGTCCACTGGTACGGCCTGATGTACCTCTGCGCCTTTGCCGCCGCCTATGCGCTTGGCCGCTATCGGGCACGCGGCCTGCCATCATGGCGGCAAACGCCCGACCAGATCTCGGACCTAATTTTCTACGCCGCCATGGGGGTCGTGCTGGGCGGCCGCCTCGGCTATGTCTTTTTCTACAGCTTCGACCAGCTACTGGCAGACCCACGCTGGATCTATCAGGTCTGGAAGGGCGGCATGAGCTTCCACGGCGGTTTCCTCGGCGTCATGGTCGCGATGGTCCTCTATGCCCGCCGCTACAAGATGACGTTCTGGAATGTCATGGATTTCGTGGCGCCGCTGGTGCCGCTGGGCATCCTGTTCGGCCGCATCGGCAACTTCATCGGCGGCGAACTGTGGGGCCGGCCGGTCGCCAATCCTGACTATCCGCTGGCGATGGTGTTCCCGCATGTCGACCACCTGCCCCGCCATCCCTCGCAGCTGTATGAAGGCGCGCTGGAAGGCCTGCTGCTGTTTGTCGTGACCTGGTGGTTCTCCAGCCGCCCCCGCCCGGAAAAGGCGGTTGCGGGCGTTTTCGCCCTCGGTTATGGGTGCGCCCGCTTCTTCGTCGAATTCTTCCGCGAACCCGACGCCGACAAGGGCTACATCGCCTTCAACTGGCTGACCATGGGCCAACTGCTCTCCACCCCGCTGATTCTGCTTGGCATCCTGCTGCTGGTGCTGGCCTACCTTTCCCCGAAACCCCCGACCGCGAGCCAGCCGTCATGAAAGCCTATCTCGACCTGATGCGGCACATCCGCGACCACGGCACTGTCAAGGAAGACCGCACCGGTACCGGCACCCGCTCCGTGTTCGGCTACCAGATGCGTTTCAACCTGGCGGAAGGCTTCCCGCTGGTCACCACCAAGAAAGTTCATCTCAAGTCGATCATCCACGAACTGCTGTGGTTCCTGCAGGGATCGACCAATATCCGATACCTCAAGGACAACGGCGTCAGCATTTGGGATGAATGGGCGGATGCCGACGGCAATCTCGGTCCGGTTTACGGCTATCAATGGCGCAGCTGGCCCACCGCCGACGGCCGTCATGTCGATCAGATCAGCCAGGTGGTGCAACAACTGAAAACCAACCCGGACAGCCGGCGGATCATCGTTTCGGCCTGGAATGTGGGCGAAGTGGAAAACATGGCCCTCCCCCCCTGCCATGCCTTCTTCCAGTTCTATGTTGCCGACGGCAAGCTCTCCTGCCAACTCTACCAGCGCAGCGCCGATGTCTTTCTGGGCGTTCCCTTCAACATCGCCAGCTATGCCCTGCTGACGATGATGCTGGCGCAAGTCTGCGACCTGGGCCTGGGGGACTTCATCTGGACCGGCGGTGACTGCCACCTCTACAGCAATCACCAGGAACAGACCGAGCTCCAGCTCAGCCGTGAACCGTTGCCGCTACCAACCATGCGCCTCAACCCGGCAATCAAGGACATCTTCGGCTTCCGCTACGAAGACTTCACGCTGGAAAACTATCAGTCCCACCCGGCCATCAAGGCCCCGGTCGCGGTCTGACGCCAATGCGCGCCCTCCTGCCGCCCCTGATGCTGTTCATCACCCTGGGGCTGGCGGGATGCGCCGCGCACAACCTCTATTACGATCCCGCCAAACCGCATCACACGCCGGAAGGCTTTCGCAACCCGCACCAGCCACCCCGGCAGCTCGACATGGCCTTTCTGAAATGGCAATGGCAACGTGTCTGGCAAGGTTTCCCGCCCCAGCCCCCGACCGATCCGATTCCGACGCAAGCCCCCGCTACGGACTACCTCGTGCACAACAGGTCGGATACCACGATCACCTGGATCGGACATGCCACCTTGCTGCTGCAGACCGGCAGCCTGAACATCCTGACCGACCCCGTGTTTTCCGACCGCGCCTTTCCAGTCTCCTTCCTGGGCCCGAAACGACATCAGCCACCGGGAGTCCCGCTGGAAAGACTGCCGCGCATCGACGCCGTGCTGATCTCCCATGACCACTATGATCACCTCGACCTGCACAGCATCCGCCGCCTCTATCAACAAGCCGGCGGGCCGCCGGAAATCTACGCCCCGCTGGGCATCAACGACTGGCTGGCCCGGCATGTCACACAGGGCGACAGTCGTCACCTGCATGGGCTGGACTGGTGGGACAGCCAACGCCTTGCGGGCGTGGAACTGCAACTGTTGCCGGTGCAGCACTGGTGCGCCTGCGGCCTCCTCGACCGCAACCACCGCCTGTGGGGAGCCTGGTCGGTGCATGGCCCGCAACTACGCTTCTTCTTTGGAGGGGACTTTGCCCTCTCGGCAGACCTGGACACCATTGGCGCCCGAACCGGCGGCTTTGATCTGGCCGCCTTGCCGATTGGCGCTTACGAACCGCGCTGGATGATGAAACCCGCCCACATCAATCCGGCCGAAGCCGTCGATGCCAGGTCACGCCTGCACGCGAGGCGCGCCGTGGCCATGCATTGGGGTACGTTTGAGCTGTCCGACGAACCTTTGGACGAGCCACCTCGCGCACTGGCTCGCGCCCGGCAGGCCGCCGGACTCCCCGAAGACGACTTCTTCCTGCTCCGACATGGGGAAACCCGGATAAAGGCCGGAGATGACTGGCAGCCGCCGACTCACTAGAATGCGCGGATACCTTCATCATGGTTCATCCTCATGCCGCGCCTCGCAATCATTGCCGCCGTCGCCGAAAACGGCTGTATCGGCATCAACAATCAACTGCCCTGGTATCTGCCGGAAGATCTCAAGTACTTCCGACGCTTGACCACCGGCGGCGTGGTCATCATGGGTCGCAAGACCTATGAGTCGATTGGCAAACCTTTACCGAACCGCACCAATATTGTCATCAGCCGGAAGGCCGGTTATCACCCCGAAGGCATCAAGGTCGCCTCCAGTCTGGAGGACGCACTGGACTTAGCCGCCCAGGTCAGTGAAATCAACGGTATCGACGATGTGTTCGTGATTGGCGGCGCCCAGATTTATGCGCTGGCCCTGCCGCTCGCCAATCGCCTTTATCTCACGGAAGTCCAAAAGACCGTTGAGGGCGATGCCTTTTTCCCACCCATCAATTCTGTTCAATGGCGGGAAATCGGGAATGAAGCGCACTATTACGAACCTGCGGATACGCATTACCGGTTTGTCGTCTACGAGCGCACACACTAAGACGGCAAGTCGCCAATTGTTGGGAGTGTTGTATGGAAATCGCCGTTCTGGGGGGAGGTTGCTTCTGGTGTCTGGAAGCTGTTTATGAACAGGTTCGGGGCGTGGATCGGGTTACCCCGGGCTATTGCGGCGGGCATCGCCCCAATCCGAGCTACGAGCAAATCTGCACCGGCGTCACCGGGCATGCCGAAGTCGTCGAGATTTACTTCAACCCGACCATTATCACGTTCCGGCAAATCCTGGAGGTGTTCTTCGCCATCCATGACCCAACCACCCTCAATCGCCAGGGTAATGATATCGGCACACAGTACCGCTCGGTGATCTTCTGCCAATCCGACATTCAGCGCCAGGATTCCGTAGCCGTCATCGCAGCCTTGACTCAGTCAAAGGCTTTTCCTGCCCCGATTGTCACAGAAATCACCGCCGATCAGACCTTTTACCCCGCCGAGGCCTACCATCACCATTACTTTGCCCGTAACCCGCAACAAGGTTATTGCCAGTTCGTCGTGGCTCCGAAGGTGATCAAGTTCCGGCAGTACTTCAAGGATTGGCAAAAGTAATCTGGCATCCTGCTACCCCATGGTCTATATCAATTAGAACAACCCTTAACTTGTTCCACAGGGAGTCCGATATGACCACGATTACTCTGCGAGATGTAGATCCTCGCACCATCCATCGCCAGATTAGCCAGTTGGAAGAAATGCAGAAGCATATGCTGAAAGATGCAGGGGCTGACGCTGAGGCCATGCGGGAAACGTTACGCTTGCTCCACCAAATTGAGGAAACGATCCGCCACGATGCCCGTGAAGCACATCACATGCTGCATCATTGATGGAGTACCGCTGTCACCGCCTCGGGTTATGGAGTGGCAGAACGCGATTTTTTCTGCCGCCCAAAGCAAAACCCCCTTGCAGTCATCTGCAAGGGGGTTTTGGTATTAAGTGTCTGGCGATGACC
>CAZPZK010000009.1:0-1486 GCA_964591095.1 uncultured Moraxellaceae bacterium
ACCTTGATGCCATCCACGCCGGCCGACAGGATGCCCCCTGCGTATCCCGCGCCTTCGCCGGCCGGATACAAGCCGAGGGTGTTGAGGCTTTGCAGGCTGTGCGCATCGCGGGTGATGCGCACCGGCGACGAGGTACGGGTCTCGATGCCGGTCAGCACGGCATCGTCGCGGTCAAATCCGCGTATCTGCTTGCCAAAGGCCGGCAAGGCCTCGCGAATGGCGGCAATGACATCCGGCGGCAGCGATGGCGACAGGTCGCCTAGCCTGACGCCGGGTTTGTAGGAAGGCTCCACGTCCCCCAGGGCGGTGGAAGGCCGTCCCCGGATGAAATCCCCCACCAATTGGCCGGGAGCGCAGTATTCGCGGCCGCCCAACTCGAAGGCGCGGGATTCCAGTTGCTCCTGCAATTCGACACCGGCCAGCGGCCCGCCGGGAAAATCCTGCTCCGGGCTGATGCTGACCACGATCCCGGCATTGGCGTTGCGCTCAGTGCGGGAATACTGGCTCATGCCATTGGTAACGACGCGGCCCGGCTCGGAGGTGGCCGCCACCACGGTGCCGCCGGGGCACATGCAAAAACTGTAAACCGCCCGGCCGTTGGCGGCATGATGGACCAGCTTGTAGTCCGCCGCGCCCAGCGCCGGGTGTCCCGCATACTTGCCCAGCCGCGCCTGGTCGATCTGCGATTGCGGATGCTCGATCCGGAATCCGATGGCAAAGGGCTTGGCTTCGATATGGACCCCCAGCCGGTGCAGCATGCGGAAGGTATCGCGCGCGCTGTGGCCGAGCGCCAGCACCACATGCCGGCTGTGCAGGATCTCGCCGCTGTCCAGTTGCACGCCTTCGATCCGGCCGTCGCGGATCAGCAGTTCGCTGACACGGCTGCCAAAGCGCACTTCTCCACCCAGGGCACGGATTTCCTCGCGCATGGTGGAAACGACGCCGGTCAGGCGGAAGGTGCCGATATGCGGCTTGCTGACGTAGAGGATTTCCTCGGGAGCGCCGGCGCGGACAAATTCCTGCATCACCTTGCGACCGTAGAATTTGGGGTCCTTGATCTGGCTGTACAGCTTGCCATCGGAAAAAAGTCCCGCGCCGCCCTCACCAAACTGGACATTGGATTCCGGCGACAAGGTGTTGTTGCGCCACAGCGCCCAGGTATCCTTGGTGCGCTGCCGGACTTCCTGGCCGCGCTCCAGCACGATCGGCCGAAATCCCATCTGCGCCAGGCTCAGGGCCGCGAACAGGCCGCAGGGGCCGAAGCCGATCACGATCGGCCGCTCGCGGAGTCCGGACGGGGCGGTCGCCACCGGGTGATAACGGGTATCCGGCGCGGGACGGATGTGGGGATCGCTGACAAAGCGCTGCAGAAGCTGGTCGATATGGCGGGCATTGGCATCAATGATGTAGACAAACTTGATTTCGCTGCCCTTCTTGCGGGCATCGTAGCTGCGCTTGAAGACAGTGAAATCGAGCAGGTCGGCAT
>CAZPZK010000009.1:1496-20217 GCA_964591095.1 uncultured Moraxellaceae bacterium
CCTGACGCAGGTCGTCGGGCGTATGGTCCAGCGGCAGGGCAAGTTCGGTAATACGGATCATGGCGGTTTCCCGGCCGGTATTCTCCGGCAAAGGCGGTGAAAAGGAGTTACTGGATGATCTTCAACAATTGCTCGTCGGCTTCCTTGTGGTGGCCGTGATCGTCATCACCGCAGGTTTCGCCCTCCTGCTTGCTGCCGCGATCGATATAGCCGGTGCGCTGGTGTTCCGGCAGATGTTTCACTTCCCAGGCCAAGACCGCCTGCATGCAGGTTTCGCGCTGCTCGCGGCTGAGGCGCTCGCCGTTGGGCCACTTGCCCAGCTCGACGGCGGTGCGCAGGTTGGCCACCACCTCGGGGTTCAGCGCCGCCAGCATGGCGGCAACCGTTTGCTCATTCATGGTCTTCGTCTCCTCGGATCGGATTGCCCCAGCCCAGCTTGGTGCGACAGGCGGCATAAAAATCATATCCCGGCGGATGGATCAGCCGCAGCTTGAAGGGGTGCTTCTTGATGTAGACCCAGTCACCGGGGTTGAGGGTCACCCCGGTCTGGCCATCGGCGCTGACCATCGGCCGGATACGGGTTTCGCGGATGCGGATCTTGATCTCGCTGTTGCCATCGACCACGATGGGGCGGCTGGACAAGGTATGCGGATGCATCGGCACCACGACAATGGCGTCCAGCCTGGGATGCATGATCGGCCCGCCGCCGGACAGCGCATAGGCGGTGGAGCCGGTCGGCGTGGCGACGATCAGGCCGTCCGACTGCTGGCGGTATACGAACTCGCCTTCGACATAGAGCTCGAAGTCAATCATGTGCACCGATTTACCGGCATACAGCACCACATCATTGAGCGCCAGCGCCTCGTGGGCGGGATTGCCGTTGCTGCGCACCTCCATGTTGAGGAGGAAACGGTGATCCATCGTGTAGTTGCCCGACAGGACAGCCGCCACCTTGACCAGCAACTCGTCGGGAGAGATATCGGTGAGGAAGCCGAGACGGCCACGGTTGACCCCCAGCACCGGTGTCTTGTGCCGCGCCAGGGCGCGGGCGGCATGCAGTAGGGAACCGTCGCCGCCGACCACGATCACCAGGTCGCAGACCTCGCCCATCAGCGCGCGCGAACAGACCTGCTGGCTCATCACCGGCATCAGCCGGGCGGTGTCCTCATCATAGATCACCTTGAGCCCGGCATCATCGGTGAGGTACTTCTCCAGGATCGACAGGGTCTGCACGACGGAGGCCTTCCCGGGGCGACCGACCAGGCCGATATTGCGAAACGTCTCTCGGTTGCTCATGCCACTACCAGAATCTGCTGCCGCTGCTCAGGCGTCAGGACCCACAACCCTCCCGCCAGCACCGAGGCATTGAACCCCTGCACACCCAGCAGGAAAGCGGCGGCGCTGGCGCGCTGTTCGCTGAAGGAGTACACGATGTACTGGCGGTCCGACGGCAGGTGCTGCGCCTTGTACCGGATATCCTGCAACGGCAGGGTAACGGCATCCTTCAAATGTCCCTGCTTATACTCCTCGGGCAGGCGAACATCAAGCCAAACCGCCGACCCGGCCGCCACCCGCTGCAAGGCCGCTTCAAAATCGATCGTCGACAGGCTGGGGGCCTTGAGCAGGCGGTCAAAATCCCGTTTTTCGAGCCGCATCAGCTCGCCGTCTTCCAGCATGAGCACATCGGCATTGCGCGGCGCTTCCTGCAACAGCCCCTCTTCGCCGAAATACTGCCCCTTGCCGAGAAAGGCCAAGGTCAGGTCCTCGTTGCCTTCATGCTGGATCACCTGAGCCCGGCCCTCGCGGATGAAGTAGCAGCAATCCGCCACCTCGTTCTGGCGGACCACGACCTCGCCTTCCCGGACCCTGACCGGCTGCATGGCGCGGATCAACTCCAGGATATTCATCGGCGGCACCCGGTAAAACACATGCGACTGCAGCAGCCGCAAAACCCAGTCCCGGTCCACGTCCGCCGGCAAGCCGGCAAACAGCGTCCTGGCCAGATCCGACAGGCTCTGCTCCCAAAGCAGCGCGTCGTATAGCCGCTGGTGGTTGACCGCGAGGATGTTGACCGTCGTCAGCGCCGTGGCGGTAAACTGGCGCGGATGGGTGGGCGCGAGGGCATGGTTGGCGGCGACATCGGTGGCGTCCAGCAAGGTGGTCTCCCCGTCATGCTCGATCATTTCCAGCCGGCCGCTGAGCAGGAAAATGCTCTGCACATGCGGATCGCCATAGCGGAACAGGACCGTTCCCGCCGGCAGCGACTGGATGCGGCAGCCGGTCAGCACATCCTGGAGACGGCCGCGGGACAGGGCGTTCAAGGGGACAAAGTTCTGCAGCACATCCAGATTCAGGCCGTTACGGAACATGAAAAGTCTCCTACTGGAACTTGAGGACGTTCAGAATCGCCGTATCGGCCCCCTGATGGCGGGCGCAACGATCCGACTGCCCGGAGACAAACTTGGCCGGGGAGTCGGTGCGGATCAGACGCGCATTGCAGCATTTGTCATCTCCCAGGCTGGCGAGGCAGCGCGGGTTTTCATAATGCCGGATCCACTCCCGGTAATGCTCCTCGCTGACCAGGCACTTGCGGGCGACATAGGCCAGGGGATTGCGGGTGTACTTCACCAGATCATCCACCGGCACCGACAAGTTGCCGACACCGGGATGAAAGGCCACGAAGGTCATGCCCATCGATTGCAGTTCGCGCAGGTATTCATCGGCCGAAGCCTCGGCAATACGCGCCTGTTCCTGCTTTTGGGCCTCCAGCTCCTTTTCCAGCGCCTGGATGCTGTCTTCACGGTCGGCGATTTCGGCCTGCAAGGATTTCACGCTCAGCAAATGCCGGGAGGCTTCCTCATCCAGACGACGGTCCATCGCCAGCATCAATTCGGTTTCGCGGCGCGACAGCCGGGTTTCATATTCATGCTCCCGCGCGGCCAGCAGGACATCCACTTCATGCCGCGCCTCGCCGGCGCGCATCAGCGCCTGCTGCAGCTCCTGCAACCGGCGTTCGTGCGCCTCGCGCTCCTCCTTCAGCAGGCCTTCGACGCCGGAAAGGCTCTGCACTTGCGCCTGCAAGGCTTCCAGCCGTTCAACCTGGGCTTCGATCTGCGTCTTCAGCGTCCGTTGCTGTTCCAGCAGCTTCTGGTTCTGGGTCTGCAGGATGTCCAGTTGCTGCTGGTGGACATACGCCTGCTCATTGATGGTTTGTTCCTTTTCCGTCGTCAGGGTCTGGATCTTCAGCTGCAAGACCCCCAACTGCTGCTGCAGGGCCTCTTGCCCGGCAGTGTCCGCCGTCTCGGCCGGCGGGGTGGCCGGCAGGATCAGGGCGTCCGTCGACAGCACCGGAATATTGGTCTCGGTATAGGCAGGTCGGCGGGCAATCAGACCGAAACGCTGGCAGGCCTCCGGCAAGGCAACCCGGATCTGGTCGAAGGTATTGCGGGTTTCAGTCAGCACCGGATCCCACATGCGCGGCGCGTGCCAGGACACCGGACACTGGCTGCGGCAGGCCAGATGGATGGGGCCGCGGCCCATGTCCGGGCCCAGACCCGCCACCTCCACGATATGGGAGAGCGGAATGTTCCAGCCGGCCTCGGGGAAACCCTGCCGGTCGAACGCAATCGTGAACAGCGCGCAACCGCGCACGGTCAGGCTGTCATCCAGCTGCAAGTAGGCCGCCTGCTTTTCCTTGCGCGCAAAATGGCCCAGGGGCACCAGCCCGCTCAGGGTGATGTCAAAATCGTCATAGAGCATGGTGCGGGCGATATCCTCGCCCTCCCAGAACATGATGACTTCGTGAAAGACAGCCGTGGATTGCAGCATGATGACTCCTGAGCGCCCTGACGGCCGGGGCTTTGTTGTTATTCCTGTCCGGTTATAGAGGACGGCCGGACAGCGGGCAAGAGCCCCGCCGACATATTGCCAAGCATGCCCGGAAAATCCCTCCGGATAATACCGCCCGCAACGCCGCCCCTGCCGTCAATAAAGCCAAAAACCGTTGATTTTTCCGCAATCAGGCGCTGGCGGCTTGTGCCGGCGCAACGCCTCTGCTAGAAACACAATTAAAAAAGCGGCAGGGTTTGCTATGCGTAAAATATCGTTTTCGTGGAAGAGCGACTGGGTCTTCGCTCTCGCCATCACCGGCGTGATGGCCATTGCTTCCACGACTCCCGTGATCGACAACCTGGAACGTTACGCCTATGACCTTGGCGTGCAGTCCAGCCATCACGAGCCGGGCGACAAGATCGCCGTCATCGCCATCGACGATGAGAGCATCAGCAATATCGGCCGCTGGCCGTGGCCGCGCAGCTATCTGGCGGAAATGATCGGCGCTCTCAACAAGGGCGGCGCCAAGACCGTCGGCCTGCCGATCTTCCTCTCCGAGCCGCAGCTGGATCCCGGTCTCAAATACCTGCGCGAGCTCAACGATTTCTACAACCAGCAACTGGCCTCGCCGCCGCTGGGCGACAATCCCGCCGTGGGTGAGCTGGGCATGAAGCTGGCCGAGGCGGAATCCGCGCTCAACACCGACCAGCAACTGGGCGACGCCATGATGGGCGCCAAGAACGTGGTCCTGCCCATGCAGTTCGTGCTGGGCGAGATGCAGGGTCATCCGGACCAGCCGCTGCCGGATTATGTCCAGCGCAATCAGGTCACGGCTATCGCCGACCGCACCGATGCCGCCAACACCGGCCGCCTGCCGCCGGAAACCCTGCAGGCCGTGCCGCCGATCGCAGAACTGGGCAAGAACGCCGCCCTGCTGGGCCATCTCAGCATCAATCCCGACGCGGACGGCGGCATCCGCACCGAACCGCTGGTGGTCCGTTATGACGGCCAGTACTATCCGTCATTGTCGCTGATGCTGGCGGCGCGCAGCCTTAACCTCAACCCCGAGGATATCCATCTCAACCTGGGTGAAAGCGTCGAGCTCGGCAAGCTCAAGATCAAGACCGACGAATTCTCGCAGATGCGGACTTATTACTACGCCGACATCGCCGACCATCCGCCGTTCACCGTCGACTCTTTCTATGACGTGGTTTCCGGCAAGATTCCGGTGACCAAGTACAAGGACAAGATTGTCATTATCGGCCCCACCGCCTATGGCCTCGGCTCGCCGCAGGTGACTCCGATTTCACCGGCCATGGAGCCGGTGATGATCCTTGCCCACAACGTCGCCAGCATCCTCAACCAGAATTTCTACCTGATTCCCGAATGGAGTCCGCTGCTGCGCTGGGGTCTGTTCCTGCTGGGCGGCCTGTACCTGATGCTGCTGCTGCCGCGCCTCAAGGCCGGCCAGGGCGCCATCGCTTCCGCCGGTTTCGTCGTGGCGATCATTATCGCCCATTTCACCCTGATGACCGGCTCCGCGACCTGGGTGCCGCTGATGCTGCCCGCCATCCTCGTCATCATCGGCCACATCCTGCTGACCACCAAGCATTACCTGGTGACCGAAAAGGCCAAGGCCCATTCCGATGTCCAGTCCGCCGAGTCCAACCGCATGCTCGGCCTTGCCTTGCAGCAGGCAGGCCAACTCGACATGGCGTTCGAGAAGTTCCGCAAGTGCCCGCGCGATGAATCGTTGCTGGACGTGATCTATAATCTGGCGCTGGATTATGAACGCAAGCGCCAGTTCAACAAGGCGGTTTCGGTGTACCAGTATGCCGCCGAGATCAACCCCGACTTCCGCGACCTCAAGCAGAAGCTGGCGCGCGCCCAGAAACTGGAGGAAACCGTCATCTTCGGCGGCAGCTCCACCACCGCTTCCAACGCCACCATGATCATGGACCCCAACAGCACCGAAAAACCGATGCTGGGCCGCTATCAGGTGGAAAAGGAACTCGGCAAGGGCGCCATGGGCGTGGTCTACCTGGGCAAGGACCCGAAGATCAACCGGGTGGTCGCCATCAAGACAATGGCCTTGAAGGACGAGTTCGAGGACGACGAATTGGCCGAAGTCAAGGAACGTTTCTTCCGCGAGGCAGAAACCGCCGGACGCCTCAACCACCCGAACATCGTCACCATTTACGACGCGGGTGAAGAGCATGACCTATGCTACATCGCCATGGAATTCCTCAAGGGCAAGGACCTGGCCGGCTACGTGAAACCAGACACCCTGCTGCCGGTGCCCAAGGTGATCAACATCATCCACAAGGCGGCGCTGGCGCTCGATTATGCGCATGAATTCCATATCGTTCACCGCGATATCAAGACGGCCAACATCATGTTCAATCCCGAAAACAGTGAAATCAAGATCACCGACTTCGGGATTGCGCGGATTACGGACTCCAGCAAGACCAAGACAGGCACTGTGCTCGGCACGCCGACCTACATGTCGCCGGAGCAGCTGGCCGGTCAGAAGGTGGATGGCCGCTCCGACCTGTACAGCCTGGGCGTGATGTTCTACCAGATGCTGGCCGGCACTGCACCCTTCCGCGCCGAATCGATGGCGGCATTGATGTTCAAGATCACCAACGAGGCGCCGCCTCCCCTGTTCAGCAAGCGTCCGGAACTGGAGGCGCAACTACCCTGCATCGCCGGGGTGATCGAGAAGTCCATGGCCAAGAATCCGGCTGACCGCTTCCAGACTGGCCGCGAGTTCGCGCGCGCCATCAAGAATTGCGTGGAATCGTGTGCCCAACACACGGCGGAAAGCTGAAGCAGCGGGCGCAAGGGAAGTGGCACGCGATAAAAAGGTAAGGGGCGCGCCTTGAATACAATCAATATCTACGGTTTTACCGATACCGGTAAAACCCGCAGCAGTAATGAAGACTGCATCCAGTGCCTGTCCGACATCCCCGCCGCCATTCTGGCGGACGGCATGGGCGGGCACAGCGCGGGTGAAGTGGCCAGCCGGACGGCGGTGGATACCATTGCCGCTATCCTGCGCCAGACCGTTCGCGGGATTTCCGCCCATGAGCGGCTCGAAACCGCCATCCAGGCGGCACACTCGGTCATCCGGGAAAAAAGCCGGCAGTCCATCCGCTATCGCGGCATGGGTACCACCGTGGTCGCCGTGCTGGCGGACGATCGCGCGCTGCACTACGCGCATGTGGGCGATTCCCGGCTTTACCTGCTGCGCGATGGACAGTTTTCGGCGCTGACCCACGATCATTCGCTGCAACAGGAATTTATCGACCAGGGCTTGTACACCGAGGAAGAAGCACGGGAAAAGGTGTCGCGAAATATCCTGACGCGCGCGCTCGGGCTCGAACCCCAGGTCATCGTGGATTACAACCAGATGGAAACCCGGCGCGGCGACCGCTTCCTGATGTGCAGTGACGGACTCTATGACATGCTGACCGAAGCCGAGATGGCCGCCCTGCTGGGCCGACCGCATGAACTGGATCAGGTGGGCCTGGACATGGTAGAGCTAGCCAATGCCCGCGGCAGCAAGGATAATGTATCGGTCATCATTCTTACCGGCTTCTAGACCATGCGCAAAATCGGCCTGCTCGTTTCCTCCCTGCTGGCGTCCGCCGCTATCCATGCTGAAGTGACCGTCGATGAAAAGCCCCTGAGCGGGGCGGTGCAAACGCGGGCGGTGGCAACGCCACCGCCCTTGCAGAGTCAACCCATGGACGGCAATCCCGCCGTGCAGTGGGACCTGTACCAGCAGGTCCAGCAATTGCAACAGGAAGTCAGGCAGTTGCGCGGCCATCTGGAGGTTCAGGCCAACCAGATCGAACGCCTGAAACAGGACAGCCGCACTCGTTATATCGATCTGGATCAACGCATCACGCAACTGGGCACGCGCATCCCCGCCACCCCGACCGCGGAATCAACCCCCGCCGCGCCCGCGACAACGACCACGGCACCCGTGTTAACGGCCGGTCAGCCGACCGCGACTGAAGCGCCCAAGCCGGCGGCCGGCCCGGATGACGACAAGAAAGCCTATTTCTCGGCCTATGAAGTGTATCGCAGCGGCGGCCCCAACAAGGCCATCAACCCGATGCGCGAATTCATCAAGACCTTCCCGCAAAGCAGCTACATTCCCGCCGCTTATTACTGGCTGGGCGAGTTCTACCTGGCGGCGTCACCGGCGGATGTCAACAATGCCCGCAAGAGTTTCCGCATCCTGGTCGAACAGTTTGCCGATGCCCCCAAAGTCCCGGCCGCCCTGTACAAGCTGGCCAGCCTGGCCGACGTTGACGGCAAAACCAGCGAAGCCGCCCGCTACCTGCAGGACATTCTCAAGCGCTTTCCCGACGCCAAGGAAGCCGCCGCCGCGCGATTGTGGCTGAAGGAACACCAGATCGCGCCCGCCACGCCGGAAAAACCCAAGGCTCCGGGCAAGCCGGAATCTTCCCCGGCCAAGCCCGCTGTCCCCGCATCAAAACCGGCCAAGCCCGAAACCAAGGCCGCCAAGACCTCCGACAAGCCGGAAAAGGCCAAGACCAGCCCCTGATTTGCTACAATCCCGTTTTATTCCGCGCGGTGCCGGGACCAGCTCCCGGTTCGCCCTTGCTTGACCGGCTGCCCGATGCTTACTGATGACCCCCTCCGTCGCGAACTCCGCATTACGGAAATCTTTCACTCCCTGCAAGGCGAAGCGCGCTCCGTCGGCCTGCCCACCGTTTTTGTGCGGCTGACCGGCTGCCCCTTGCGCTGCGTCTATTGCGACACGACCTACTCCTTCAGCGGTGGCGAACGCCATACCCTGGACGAGTTGTTGGCGCAGGTACGCGCCTGGCGCACCCCGCGCGTCTGTGTCACTGGTGGAGAACCGCTGGCCCAGCCCAACTGCCTCCCCTTCCTCAAGCTGCTATGCGATGAGGGCTACGAAGTTTCCCTGGAAACCAGCGGCGCCCTGGACGTGAGCGAGGTGGATCTCCGCGTGAGCCGGGTCGTGGACCTCAAAACTCCCGACTCCGGGGAGATGCACCGCAATCTTTTCGAGAACCTGCCGCGTCTGAACGCTCATGACCAGGTCAAATTCGTGATTTGCAGCCGCAAGGATTACGAATGGGCACGTTTCAAGCTTGATGAATACCGGCTGGCGGCGCAGGTTGGCGATGTGCTGTTTTCACCCAGCCACGGCCAGCTGGAGGCCCGTGAACTGGCGGAATGGATTCTCGCCGACCGCCTGCCGGTCCGGCTGCAGCTGCAATTGCACAAATATTTGTGGAACAATGAACCGGGACACTGACATGACCACCGCCCCCCGCCCCCGCGCCGTCGTCCTGCTGTCCGGCGGCCTGGACTCCGCCACATGTCTGGCGCTGGCCGCCGCCCGCTATGACTGTTATGCCCTGAGTTTTGCCTACGGCCAGCGCCACAGCAGTGAACTGGCCGCCGCCGCCCGGGTGGCCCAGGCCTTGCAGGCCGTCGAACATCGCGTCATCCGGCTGGATCTCGGCGCCATCGGTGGTTCGGCGCTGACGGACAACGCCATTGCCGTGCCGGAAGTCGCCAGTGAAGGCATCCCGGTAACTTATGTCCCGGCGCGCAATACCGTTTTCCTGGCATTTGCGCTGGGGTATGCCGAAGTCATTGACGCCGATGCCATTGTCATCGGCGTCAATGCCGTTGATTACTCCGGCTACCCGGACTGCCGTCCGGAATTCATCGAGGCTTTTGCCCGGATGGCGGCCCTGGCCACCAAGGGCGGTGTCGAAGGCCATCCGGTACGCATCGAGGCGCCGCTCCTGCATCTCAGCAAGGCGGAGATTATCCGCTCCGGTCTGGCGCAGGGGGTCGATTACGGCCTGACGGTTTCCTGCTACCAGGCGGATGCGGACGGCCTGGCCTGCGGCCGCTGCGACAGTTGCCGGCTTCGGGCCGAAGGATTCCGGGAAGCCGGTATCCCCGACCCCACCCGTTACATCTCGCGACACTGAAGTTGGCCGATTGCGGTTGCGCCGGTCAGAAAATCTCTGCTACAACGTCACCATAAAATATCCGGAACGGAATAACCCATGGAAAATCATCTCGTACTGGCCGCGCTGGGCGAAGACCGCACCGGCATCGTCGATGCCATTGCCGGTATCGCCAGTGAAACCCGCTGCAACATCGCCGACAGCCGCATGGTGGTCATGGGCCAGGAATTCGCCATCATCATGATGGTTTCCGGCACCTGGGACGCCGTCGCCAAATTTGAGACCCAGATTCCCGTGCTGGAAAGCCGCCTCGGCCTGTCCATCCTGGTCAAGCGCACCAACCGCCGCGAGCCGCAAAAGGCGGCCTTGCCCTACAGCGTCAATGTCATCGCGCTCGACAACCCCGGCATTGTCCACGAAATCGCCAATTTCTTCGCCGTCCAGGGCATCAATATCGAATCCCTGGAAACCAGCACCTACGCCGCGCCCCATACCGGCTCGCCCATGTTTGCGCTCAACATGATTGTGAATATTCCCGCCCGGGTGCATATTGGCGCCCTGCGGGAGAATTTCATGCTCTTCTGCGACGATCGCAACCTGGACGCCATCATTGAACCCTACAAGAACTGACCCAGGAATCCTATGACTATCAGCATCGGCAGCCCGCTGCCCGCCCTCAAGGTCGCCGCAACCGGCCATCAGACCGTGGATCTCGCCGCCCTTCAGGGATCCCCGGTGGTCCTGTACTTCTATCCGCGCGACTCCACGCCCGGCTGCACGACCGAAGCCCAGGAATTCCGCGACCTGATGCCCGAATTTGATGCCCTGGGCTGCCGTGTTTTCGGGATTTCCCGCGACACGATGGCTTCGCATGACCGTTTCAAGGCCAACGAATGCCTGCCGTTCGAACTGCTGAGCGACGGCGACGAAGTCCTCTGCCAGGCCTTTGACGTGATTCGCCTCAAGAACATGTATGGCAAGCAGGTGCTGGGGCTGGAGCGCAGCACTTTCCTGTTTGGCCGTGACGGCCTGCTCAGGCAGGAATGGCGCAAGGTCAAGGCCTTGGGCCATGCCTCGGAAGTGCTGGCGGCGGTCAGGGCCCTTTAACCCGGTCCCCAACCGCTTCCGTCCCCCCTTGAGGCACGCGTTGCCTCAGGGCTTCTTGCGTATCTCGAAACGAAAACCGTCCTCCTCCTCCCGTCGCTCGCGCAACTCATGTCCCGCCTGGTTCAGGAAAGCCGGGAAATCGCGCCAGGAACCGGCGTCGGTCGTCAGCACCGTCAATTCCGCACCCGGCGGCAAGCCGTGCAGCGCCTGTTTCAGTTTCAGCAAGGGCATCGGGCAGCGCAGGCCCCGGGCATCGAGCAGCATGTGGTCTCTTCTTTGCAAAAAGGGTACATCCGGTCTGTCCGCCATCGGACACAATCGCCAAATTGACAGCGACCGGGGTCCACATTATGAAGCGTTGGACGGCTTTGGCAATGGCCGGCCTGCTGGCCACGGCCGTACCGGTCTCGGCGGCGGCGCCCTCCCTGCCGTCCCTTGACGGCGGTAGCACCGTCATCCAGGACCAGGATGAACGCAAGCTGGGCGAGGTATTCCTGCGCAAGCTGCGCGCCGGATCGCCGGTGATGGATGATCCCTTGCTGCAGGCCTGGGCCGAGGACCTGGGCTACCGGCTGGCCTTTCATGCCGGCATGCCGCAACCCGACCTGCAGATCGTGCTGATCCACGACCGGCGCATCAATGCCTTTGCCGTTCCGGGCGGCATCATCGGCATCAATGCCGGTTTGTTTCTCTATGCCGAAAATGAATCCGAGTTTGCCGCCGTCCTGGCCCACGAGCTGGCGCACGTCCAGCAACGGCATTATGCCCGCAGCGTCGCCGCCTCCAGCCAGGACCACTGGCTGTATCTGGGCGCCCTGCTGGCCAGCATCGCGCTGGCCGCCGGCAGCGGCGGTGATGCCGGAATGGCCTTGGGCGCCACCGCCCAGGCCGCCATGATCCAGCAGCAATTGGCCTACAGCCGGTTGCACGAACGCGAAGCCGACCGCATCGGCATGCAGACCCTGACCACCGCCGGCTACTCGCCGATGGCGATGCCCGACTTCTTCGGCCGGCTGGAAAGGGAATCCCGGCAGGTCGGTTTCATGCCGGAATTCCTGCTCACCCACCCCCTGACCCAGGAACGGATTGCCGACAGCCTCAGCCGCGCCCGCACCCTGCCCTCCGGCGGCCAGAGCGACAGCAAGGCCTACCGGCTGGCGCGGTTCCGCCTGATGTCCTTGCTCGGTCGGGATGATGCGCAGACCGTCGGCGGCTGGCGACGGCAATTGCAGGATAACCCGGCCGCCGAGGAAGCCCGCTTCGGTTTGGCGCTGGCCCTGAAAAACCAGCGCCAGTTTGAACAGGCGCGCAGCGAAATGGACGTGCTGCTGGCCGCGCAGCCGGCAACGGTGGACTATGTGGTGGCGCGCGCCGACATCGAGTTGGCGGACAACCGGCCCGAACAGGCGCTGCAATTGCTGCGGCAGGCGCTGACACTGACTCCGGACAGCACGCCGTTGCGACTGTATGCGGCGCACGCGGCCATCCAGTGCCTCAAGGGCGATCTGGCGATCGGCTGGCTGGAGCCGCTGAGCCGGAGCCGGCCGATGGACCCCGTGGTCTGGGAGCTGATGAGCGAGGCGTATCTGCAGCGCAAGGATGCGATCGGCGTGTTGCGCAGTCGGGCGGAAGTCCGCTTCCTGACCGGCCAAGGCGAGAAATCACTGAAGGATCTGGAACAGTCCATCCGGCTGGCGCAAGGCAACTATCCGCTGCAGGCCCGGCTGCAGGAACGGTTGAACCGCATGCGCGCATTGCTGGCGGAAGAACGGCAGGTGGATTAGGGGAATGCGCGCGGCGCCCCCGTCGCCGGTCAGGGCGCGGGGGAATCCATCCGGGTTTAGCGGACGACCTTGTCCAGCCAGGCGGAGAAGGACACCTTGCAGGTCAGCAGATAGTCGATGAAGCGCGCGCGCGTGACGCCGCCTTCCAGATCCAGTTCCAGTTCGAGATGGGGATCCCCTTCATCATCCATGTAGGAATGGGAAAAGATCTTGGTCCGGTTCCAGTCATTGACCTTTTTCAGCGTGGCGTTGCCGTCGCTGAAGGAGGAATGGAATTGCACATAGCTGCCGGAGTCGCTGATCAGCATCAGCGTGCGGAAGCCGTCGATGCGCCAGATGATGGACTTATCCTTCATCTCGACCGAATAGCCCTCGCTTTGCATCAGCCGGTAGACATCGTCGACGGTGGCGGACTTGATGATGCTGTCAATGCCCAGCGACACCGAACCGTTATCATCCAGCTCGGCCTGCGCGGCGGGAGCCGCCAGCGCCAGCGCCAAGGCCATGCCCGCCGCCCGCAGCACGCCGGTCGTGTTCCCGAATCCTGATAATTTCAACATTACCGCTCTCCATAGGTGATTTTGCATCGATTATGCCTGTGCGGCCGCCGGGCGCGCAAGGCGTGCGCCACGCTTAATCCGCGTTGCGGACGACGCGGAATCCGGCGCTGTTGTCACGTCCGTCGGAACGGAACTTGATCCGGTTGGCGGAGCGCGTCTTGTCCGGGATATCACTCCATGACCCGCCCCGCAGCACCCGTTGCGAACAGTCGCCGCCGGTCCAGGCCGAACCGTTGGCGGGCGCGCCCGCATAATTGTCGTGCCAGCAGTCCTCGACCCACTCCCAGACATTGCCCATGGTGTCATGCAAACCAAAGGCGTTGGGCTTATATCGCCCCACCGGCGCGGTAAACGCCACGCCGTCGTCGCACAGCGCGGCCTTGGCGTACTTGCTGTTGAATTGCTTGGCGGTGTTGTCGGCCACATTGCCGTAAGCGCAGGTCTGGGTGGATACATCGCCGCTGACCCAGGGCGTGGAACGACCGGCACGGGCCGCGTATTCCCATTCCGCCTCGGTCAGCAGGCGGTAGGGCTTGCCGGTCTTGGTTTCCAGCCAGCGCGCATAGGCCTTGGCGTCCCGCCAACTGACATTGATCACCGGGTGGTTGTCTTCCTGGGACTTGCCATTGAGGCTGTAGGCCGCCCAATCCTTGCCGGCATCGTAGCCGCTGTCCTGGATAAAGCGGGCGAACTGGCCGCGGGTGACTTCGTATTTCCCCACCGCAAGGCTGACGCTGATCTGCGCCGGATGCTGCGGCGTTTCATCCGCCGTGCCTTCCCCCTTGGGCGACCCCATCGTGAATTTGCCGGCCGGTATCACCACCAGCTCCGGGCACCAGGACTCACTGCAATCGCGGAGGACGCCCTTGCGCCCTTCCCCCCCCGGCTGGACAACGGTGCCGGCGGTCGTCCTGTTGCCGCTCCGTCCCAAATCCTCGATGCGGTTCTCCGCCAGCGCCAGAAAGCGGCCGGCGGGATATTGCCGCCGGTAAGCCTCGTAATCCTTGATATTCTGGGAGTTCTTGATGGTTTCCCAAAACAGCAGTTCGGCATCATAGGGGCCGGGAACCGGAACCGCCGTCGCCGCCACCATCGTGGCGGCGCCCGGCTTGAAGCTGAAATCCGCCAGCATGTCCCCTTCGTGGTAGACCTCCTGCTTCTGGCCGGTCAGGTCGAGCACGCCCTTTTGCAGCTTGCTGAACAGCTGGGGCACGGTCAGTCCCGGCTCGCCCAGGTATTCGAGCAGCTTCTGGGTGAAGGGGCTGTTGCGGCCATCGCCATCCTGCGCCTTTTGGTCCGGTTTGGCGGAGAAAAGCATCATCAGGCCGACGGTGCTGGTCTTGCTTTCGATATCCATGCGCGCCAGGCCGCGCTCGGCGGCGCGGGTCAGGCTCTTGAAGGGGTTGTTGCGGCAGGCGTCAATGATCACGATCTTGTTGCGCGCGCCCGAGGCGGCCAACCGGGAAATGACATCATCCTGCAGCATGATGGCCTGACGCTTGAGCGAATCATCATCATCCAGGTTGGCCGTCACCGGCAACAGGAAGTTCTGGCCGCCGACCTGCACGCCGTGCCCGGCATAGTAAAAGACAGCGGTGCCGTTCTTCTCCAGCTTGGCCTGGAAGCTCTTCAGGCCCCGGACCATTTCATCCAGCGAGCCGTTCTTGATCAGGATGGTGTCAAAGCCGAGATCCTTCAGCTTGCGGCTGACATCTTCCGCATCATTGACCGGATTGCGGAGCGGGCTGATGCCCTTGTACTGGCTGTTGCCGATGATCAGCGCCGCGCGCTGGGCCGCCAGGGCCGGCGTGGTTACCAGCCAGGCTCCCAGCACCATCACCCCCAGACGCCAACGATGTTTGTTGCTCATGATCTGTCATGCACTCCGGAACGACGGGTTTACCCGCCGAGGAAACCGCGAAGGCTTCCGACGGGCAGGGATAACCGGATTCTACGATAAACAACGGCGGTGCGTGAACCAGGACGCCTTTTCAGTCGTTGAAAGGCGGGATTTGGCGGCTGAATGCCGACGCCGCCTGCAATTTGCGCGGAAAAGACCGGCCGCTTCAGGTATGCTGCTGGCTTTAGCCCGCCAGATAGAGCCGCCCGACATGCCCGACATGACGCCACTGCTGAGCCGGGACGATCCCGCGCCCTTTGCCGTCGAACGTCCCAAGGGGCAATCGCCCTTCCTGCTGATTGCCGACCATGCCGGCCGCCAGATTCCCCGCCAACTGGGAATGCTGGGGCTGGAGAGCGCGGACCTGCAGCGCCATATTGCCTGGGATATCGGGATTGCCGGTCTGGCCTCGCAACTGGCCTTGCATCTGGACGCCTGCCTCATCCGCCAGAATTACTCCCGTCTGGTCATCGATTGCAACCGCCCGCTGACCGCCCGCGACTCGATCACCACCCTGAGCGAACAGACGCCGATTCCCGGCAATGCCAAGCTGACCCACGCCGAAGCCGCGCAGCGCGCCAAGGCTGTCTTTCATCCTTACCATGAGCGCATCCGCCAGGAACTGCAACTGCGACGCCAATTGCAGCGTCCCACCATCCTGGTTTCCCTGCACAGCTTTACGCCCGTCTATCAGGGCCTGAACCGGCCCTGGCATGCCGGGGTGCTCTATAACCGGGACACGCGTCTGGCCCTGCCGCTGCTGGAGTTGCTGCGCCAGGAACCGGGATTGGTCATCGGCGATAACCAGCCCTATGCGGTCAGCGACGCCAGCGATTACAGCATCCCGGTACATGGCGAGCGCAACGGTATTGTTCATGTCGAACTCGAAATCCGTCAGGATCTGATTCAGGCTGCTTCCGGACAGCGCGCCTGGGTGGAGCGCCTCCTGCGGCTTCTCCCCCGGGCCGCCGCCGGTCTGGAAACCCTTCCGGCTTGAACGGCCTTCTGAAACTTCCATCCATCACCGCCATTTCCCTCAATCCCCGCATCCCGGCCGCGCATCTGGCGCGGGATGGCCCCGTTCTTGCTTCTCTTTCCGGTTCCACTCGCCGTTTTCCGCCGACCCAGAGGTCTTACCCATGCAACTCCACATCGGATTCGATCTGGTTTATCAATGCCCGCAACCGACACCGATGATCCTGATGCTGAGTGTCCATGACAGCCGGACCGCCGATCTGCTGTCCCCGGACCAGCTGATATGCCATCCGCCGTTGCCGTTAACCCATTATCGCGACGGTTTTGGCAACCATTGCACGCGCCTCGTGGCTCCCGCAGGACGTCTGGCGTTGTCCGCACGCGCCACCATTCGCGATAGCGGCCTGCCGGACACGATTGTGCCGCAAGCCATGCAGCATGCCATCCCCGACCTTCCGGCGGAAACGCTGGTGTTCCTGCTGGGGAGTCGCTACTGTGAAACCGATGTATTGTCGGCAACGGCATGGCAACTCTTCGGGCAGACGCCAACCGGATGGGCGCGGGTTCAGGCCATCTGTGATTTCGTGCACCACCACATCCGCTTCGGCTATGAACACGCCAACGCCACCAAGACGGCCTGGCAGGTCTTTCACGAAAGACGCGGCGTGTGCCGCGATTATGCGCACTTGGCGATTGCCCTGTGCCGGTGCATGAATATTCCCGCCCGCTACTGCACGGGTTATCTCGGGGACATCGGCATGCCGCCACCCTACGGCCCGATGGATTTTGCCGGCTGGTTCGAAGCATTCCTGGGCGGCGAGTGGCATACCTTCGACGCCCGCAACAACATTCCCCGCATCGGCCGTGTGCTGATTGCCCGGGGACGCGATGCTTCCGATGTCGCGATCAGCACCACGTTTGGCGTCAATGTCCTGGAGGAATTCCGGGTCATTACCGAGGAAGCGGCAACCGCTTGAGCGCTTGCCTCGCATGGGGTGCGCGACTCCGGCGCGCCCTGTGCTGTCATTTTGTAAGCCAGACGCCGCATGCGCCCTGAAATCCTTGACTTGCGCCCGCCATCACGCACACTCCGCGCATGCTCCTGAACGCTTTCTTTAGTCATCCGCTCAACTTCCCGAGGTAAATCATGACAAAGTTGTGGGCCTTGCTGGCCATCTTGCTGACCTTCACCCTGACCTTGGAGACAGCCCACGCCAAGCGCATGGGCAGTGGAAAATCCTTTGGCAAGAGCTACCAGACCACGCCGGCCCCGGACCGTGCCCGGGCGGATAACACTCCGCAGCGGCAACAGGCCGCCGCCGCGCCGGCGCAGAATTCGCGCAAGGGCCTGATGGGTGGCTTGCTGGGCGGACTGCTGGTCGGCGGGCTGTTTGCCGCCTTGTTTGCGGGCGGCGCGTTCAATGGCATGCAGTTCATGGATTTTGTGTTGATCGGCGTGCTGGCGATGGTCATCCTCATGCTCTTCAAGATGTGGCGGCAACGACGCCTGGCTTCCAGCCCGCAACCGCGTCGCCAGGCTCCCCAACCGGTGCTGGCCGGCGCAGCCGCGGGCGGCTCGCCGCAAGTCCGTGCCCCAAACCTGTTTGACAGCCTCAACGGCAGCCCCGCCGCCACCACCGGAGCGGCGTCCGCCGGCGAAACCGTTCCCTTCCGGCTGCCGCTGAATTTTGATACCCCGGCCTTTCTGCAAAGCGCCAAGGAAAACTACCGGCTGCTGCAGGACGCCTGGAACCAGCAGGATCTGGCCAAAATCCGTACCTTTGTTTCCCCGGCGCTGTTCGACGAACTCCGGCGCGAACGCGACAGTCTGGCCACGGCCCCGGAAACCGAAATCCTGAGCCTGAACGCGGAACTGGGCCGCGCCACGCAGAGCTTTGGCGTCGCCGAGATCAGCGTCCGTTTCAGCGGCCGTTATCGTGATCTGGTCGAAGGCGTGAACGAGGACTTTGTTGATATCTGGCATCTGGAGCGCGACTGCACCCGTGACAACACGCCGTGGGTGATCACCGGCATCCAGTCGGAATAAGCACGTCCCGACCCGGAACAGGACGCGCGCCGCGTCCTGTTCCGGGTCGGGACTGTCCCCTTTCCCGCATCTGATCTCCTTTTTTCTTTCCGAACTGGGTCTGTTTTCTCCACGTTCTTGACCGGCATCATGGCGGCATCTTTCAGCCGATGTTTTCGCCATGACCGAACGCATTCCCACCCGCGACCTTTCCCTCGAAGCCCCCCGCCACATCCATACCCGCCGCTTCACCGGCTTTTACCGCAACCTGCGTCTCTACGGGGCCGGGATACTGATGCTGTTCTACTTTGGCACCGCCTGGCTCAACTGGAACGGACGGCAAGCCGTGCTCTGGGATCTGGCCGACCGCAAGTTCTACATTTTCAGCGCTACCATCTGGCCGCAGGACTTGTTCCTGCTCGCGGCGCTCTTGATGATTGGCGCGTTCGGCCTCTTTACGCTAACAGGGTGGTGAAAAACCCTCTGCCGGCCGCTGCCTGATGATGCGACAATAGCACAACTTTTCCTGACATCGACACCCGTCCCAT
>CAZPZK010000010.1:0-6368 GCA_964591095.1 uncultured Moraxellaceae bacterium
GCACCGGATGCTTCATTGTCATGAATACCGGGGAAGAGGCAATTCAGTCGCGTCACCGGTTACTGACGACCGTGGGGTATCGTCTCAATGGCAAGGTCACTTATGCCTTGGAGGGCAGTATCTTTGTCGCCGGGGCGGCTGTGCAATGGCTGAGGGATGGTATCCAGCTGATCAAGCAGGCGGGGGATACCGAGACGATCGCCGAGGAAACCGTGGACAGTCGCGGTGTTTATCTGGTGCCGGCGTTTACCGGACTCGGCGCGCCGTACTGGGATCCCCACGCCCGTGGCGCGATCTTCGGTTTGTCACGGGATACCGGTATTGGCGAGATTGTGATTGCCGGTCTGGAGGCGGTGTGTTTCCAGACACGTGATTTGATGGAAGCCATGAAAAAGGATGGCGCCGGTCATTTGCAGGCCTTGCGGGTGGATGGCGGCATGGCGGTCAACAATTGGTTGATGCAGGCCTTGGCTGACATTGTCGGGGTAAGGGTTGACCGGCCGGCCGTAACGGAAACCACAGCCTTGGGTGTGGCATGGCTGGCGGGATTGCAGGTGGGCAAATTCGCCTCGCTCGAAGCGATTGCCGATCTCTGGCATTGCCAGCGCGAGTTCACACCGCGCATGGAAATGGAGAAGCGAGAAAAAATGTACGCGGGTTGGCTGGACGCCGTGCAACGCGTCTCTTCCCGGCCGGTAGCTGAGTAAGCGGCCTTGAAAATAAAAAACCGGGCGTAACAGCCCGGTTTTTTATTTTCTCTGGATGAGGTGTCAGGGTGAGGAGGGCAGCGGAATGGCACAGGCGTAACTGACCTTGCTGGTTTTTTCGTCGATTTCACCGGCCAGCCGTACCCGGTTGACACCATCCAGGGCGACAAAGGTTGCGGTTGTCGAGGTGGTACTGGTCTTGGCCATGTAGAGGGTTCCCGTCAACAGCGCCTTGGCGTCAAAGCTCTGACGACGAAGATCTTCGGCGCCGCCATCCATTTTGGCGGAGCTGGCTGCAATACCATTGTCCACGAGACTGAAAGTGCCATCGGCGATAACGGTCATGGTGCAGGGCTGGTTGTTCAGGCTGGTGCCGGTGTAGCTGCCCACCAGACCGGCAATGTCGGCGGCCGTGATGTTGGGCGTGACCTTGAGGCTGCCGGAGTTGGTATTGGTGCCGGAGCCGGTTTCGGGATCGGTTTCGGGATTGTTGGTGTTGGGAACGCTGTTGATCCGGAACTGGTAGGACTCGATATGGTCCTTGATCGGCTTCAGGGTTGCGCTGTCATCCGGATAAGTCACGCCGTGACTTGCCAGGATGGAGAAATAGGCGTTCTGAGCCGTCTTCAGGCCGTTGGGCAGGTTGTTGGCGATATAAGTCAACGCGGAGGCATTGTTCAACTGGCCATCCGCCAGGTCTTCGCTCAGCTCCTTCATCAGACGCAAGGCCGGACTGTCCGTGGGGGTGGTGCGGGAGGCGGCGAGTTGTGACAACGCGGTGAGCATGAGGGCATAGTTGGTTGCGGCCCGGCCGCGGGCGCTGCCGACGGGCAGCGACAGGAAGTCGTTCAGTGCATCAATCGCGACGGGAGGCGTCAGGATGTTGTCAATGGAAAAGAAACGCTCAATGAAATCATTGCCTTGCACGATATTGACGCGCGTAATGCCACCCAGGGTGGTTTGGGCGTAGCGATAAGCGGCTTCGGTCAGTGTCGACACGGCAATGGGTTGCTCGTCGTAACTGACGAGGGACATCGCCCGCATCGTGTAGGCGGCCGGGAAGGCTTGCAGGGTGTCTGGAACCGCCTCGTCAAAATAGCGGGTGGCATCGGTGCCGGTCACTTCGATGATGACGGCATCGACCCCCGCGGGAACCGTAATCCGCGCTTCGCCGCTGACATTGGTGAATTGGGTATCGATTGGCGTGCCGTCCAGGGTTTTGACTGTCACCTTGCCTTGCGTCACCACACCGAGGGCCGGAGTGACAATGATATCCCTGGCGGTTGCCACGGGAGTCACCGTGCCTCCACCCGAGGAGCCGCTCGAAGATTTGTCGCTGCCGCCGCAGGCAGCCAGCATCAGGGTCATCAGGGTCAATGCGGTCGGATGCAGTCTCACAGTCGGGCTCCGTTCTTGTCGGGTATCTGGTTATTGTTAGTTGTGGTGACCGTCCATCTTAGCACAGTCCGTTGTCATGGCGCGCCCGCCGGGTGGGCTGCCATGTATCAAAGCTGTTATTGGTGTCCCTGTCCCCGATCTCAGGTCAGGGAGTCGGCGAGAAGGAACTCCATCAGGGCCTTTTGCGCATGCAGGCGATTCTCAGCTTCATCCCAGACGACCGAACGCGGATCATCCAGCATGTCCTCGGAGATTTCTTCGCCGCGATGGGCGGGAAGGCAGTGCATGAACACCGCGTCCGGAGAGGCCAGGTCCATGAGTCGCGGGTTGACCTGATACGTAGCAAAGCGGCGCTTGCGGATGCTTTGCTCTGCTTCCTGTCCCATGCTGGTCCAGACATCCGTGGCGATCAGGTGCGAGCCGCTGGCGGCTTCTTCGGCTGTCTTGACCAGCGTGGCGCAATGGGCATATTGGCGCAGCAGTTCGGGATCGGGTTCAAAACCGTAGGGGCAGGCAATCTTCATCTGGAAGCCCAGTTGGTGGGCGGCATGGATATAGGAGTTGCACATGTTGTTGCCGTCGCCGATCCAGGCGAAGGTCTTGCCTTGCAGGCTGCCGCGATGTTCGATGTAAGTCTGGAGATCGGCCAGCAGCTGGCAGGGGTGGTGATCGTCGGTCAGGCCGTTGATCACGGGCACGCGGGAATTGGCGGCAAAGCGCTCAATGATGTCATGCGCGAAAGTCCGGATCATGACGATGTCAACCATGCGGGAAATTACGCGCGCCGAATCCTCGACCGGCTCGCCCCGGCCAAGCTGTGTATCCCGTGGCGACAGGAAAATGGCGGAGCCGCCAAATTGGGCCATGCCCGCTTCGAACGAAACCCGGGTTCGTGTCGAGGATTTTTCAAAAATCATCCCCAGCACCTTGCCCTTGAAGGGCTCATGGATCACACCCGCGTCACGCATCTTGCGGAGCTCGGAGGCGCGGGCAAGGACGCCCAACAGCTCATCCGGCGTAAAATCCAATAATGTCAAAAAATGGCGTACCGCCATTGTCAGTATCCTCGTTCAGGTTTCAGCGGCGCTCAGGCGGCCAGAAAGCGCCGGATCAGCCGGGAAACCCGGATGACGATCTCGTCGGCGTCGGCGGCGCTGATGTTGAGCGCGGGCAGCAGGCGGACCACGCAGTCCGCGGTCACGTTGATCAGCAGTTTTTCTTCGTCGCGGGCTTGCGCAACCAGCTCCCCGCAGGGGCGGGGCAGGCGCAGGCCGATCATCAGGCCCTTGCCGTTGACCTGCACCGGCAGGTCGGCCAACGCCTCGCGGAATCCGGTCATCATGCGTTCGCCCATGAGGGCGGCATTGTCGATCGGTCCTTTCTGCAATTCCTGAATCACGGTCAAGGCGGCGCGGCATCCCAGCGGCGTGCCGCCATAGGTGGAGCCGTGGTTGCCGGGGTGGAACAGATCCGTCGCCTTGCCGCTGACCATGCAGGCGCCAATCGGGAAGCCGTTGCCGAGGCCCTTGGCGGTGGTCAGCACATCGGGCTTGATGGCGGAGTGCTGGTAGGCGAAATATTTGCCGGTACGGCCATTGCCGGTCTGGATTTCATCCAGCATCAGCAGCAGGTCGTACTTATCGCAGACGGCGCGCAGGGCTTCCAGATAACCGGCAATTCCGGCCGCCGGCGGCCGCAGGCCGCCTTCGCCCTGGATCGGCTCGACCAGCACGGCGACCACATCCGGATTGGCGGCAATGGCCGCCTCAACCGCCGCTACATCATCAAAGGGAACGCGCACGAACCCCTGCACCAGCGGCTCGAAACCGACCTGCACCTTCTTGTTGCCGGTGGCGGACAGGGTGGCGAGGGTGCGGCCGTGGAAGGAATTTTCCATGACGATGATGGCAGGGACGTCTACATTCTTGCGGTGGCCGAACATGCGCGCCAGCTTGATGGCGGCCTCGTTGGCCTCGGCGCCGGAGTTGCCGAAAAAGCAGAGATCCATGCCCGAGGCGTCACGCAGGGCCGCGCCCAGTTCTTCCTGCAACGGCACCTGATAGAGGTTGGACGTGTGCACCAGTGTGGCGGCCTGTTCGGCAATGGCGCGCGCCACCGCCGGATGGGCGTGGCCCAAGCCGCAGACGGCGATGCCGGTCAAGGCATCCAGATAGGCGTCGCCGCCGGCGGTGTAAAGGCGCGAGCCTTCTCCCCGGACAAAGGCGATGGGCTGGCGGGCATACGTGGGCATCAGGGCGCTGGTCATGGCAATTCTTGCGGATTCAAGCAGATGAATGGAATAAACGAACATCTTAACCAGATTACGCGCCATCAGCAATTAGAGGTAGAATACCGGCTGCCAATTCCTGCCAAATTAAAGGTATCCGAGATGGAAGTAGAAGCCCTGATCCAGAAACAGATCGCGGAAAACCCCGTGCTCCTTTACATGAAGGGAACCCCGCAGTTCCCGCAGTGCGGCTTTTCCGCCCGCACCGTGGAAGCCCTGATCCAGATCGGCGAGCCCTTTGCCTATGTGAACATTCTGGAAAACCCGGACATCCGCGCCACGCTGCCGCGCATCGCCAACTGGCCGACCTTTCCCCAACTGTGGATCAAGGGCGAGCTGATCGGTGGTTGCGATATTGTGCTGGAAATGACCCAGAAGGGAGAGCTGGCGCCGCTGGTGAAGGAAGCCGCCCAAAAGGCCGAATAATCCCGCGTCAAGTTTTATTTTCCTGCCAAAAGCCACTTTCCACAGTGGCTTTTTTATTTATATCAACAAATTACATATGATTATTCGGAGGCTTTCTTGTTTTTTCTGCTTGCTGGACGAGTCGGGATGGAAAGGTGGGCGTGAGATTTTATTATTATAAAATAACTTTAAGTTGTTCTCTTGATGCATTGATTTTGAAGGATATTGATAGTGATTCCTCAAGCCATGCCGCCACCAGTGGCTGTAGCTGCGGGTGGCGGGACGCCATCGCAATCCAGGTCTGCCGGTCATGCCAGTTACCGGTTAGCTCCTGGGCTTCCTTGAGGGCTTTGGGCAAGGCCGGCGCCAGGTCATCCATCAGGCTGCGATAGGCCTCCAGAAAATAGCGGTATCGCTTGATGCGGATGCGCAGGCGGTGCAGGTCCGTATTGCGGTTTTCCAGCCCCTTGGCCAGCTTGCTCCTCAGGGGGGTACGACTCCGCCGCAGCCGACGCGCCAACTTCTTCCAATCCGCACCCTTCAGGTACTTTTCCCAGTAAATCGTCAGGCTGAGCAGGCGCTGGATGAGCGCCTCCGCCGGCAGTTGCCGAGCCAGCGCCGATTTACCCGCCAGCAGTTGGGCTTGAAGCACGGGTAAGTACTCGGTTCGGCCCTTGCGTTGCAATTCCTCGACGAGCACTTCCTGATCCCGGAGCCGATTGGTGGGCCGGGCGCACTCCCGCGCCAGACGATGGAGTTCGTCGGCGCCGTAGAGGTGTCCTGACAACGGGGCGACCAGGCTGCTCAATTCCCGCAGCGCGACCCTCAGGTCATGAAGGGATTCGGGGTCATCCGGAAGACGGGATTGGGCATCCATCAGGCGGCCCGCCAGCGATTGCAGGCGGGCGCAAAGCAAGATGGCCAAGGGTTGTTGGGGGTCGGTCATGGCGTTTGGCCCTGAGCGCGGGGATGCCGGAGATAATGCCATATCTCCGGCTTGCACGGGGATTATCCCGCCAGCAGCTTTTTCAGCAGTTCATTGACCTGCGCGGGATTGGCCTTGCCCTTCGAGCGCTTCATGGCTTCGCCGACGAAGTAACCGAACACTTTTTCCTTGCCGCCGCGATATTCCGCGACCTGCGCCGGGCTGCTGTCGACGATTTCCTTGAGCATGGCTTCAATGGCGCCCGTGTCGGTCACCTGCTTCAGGCCCTTCTGTTCGATGACGGCATCGGCGGTTTCGCCTTCGCCATTCCAAAGCGCCTCAAACACCTGCTTGGCGATCTTGCCGGAGATGGTGTTGTCGACGATGCGGTTGATCAGGCCGCCCAGTTGTTGCGCCGATACCGGCGATTCCGCCAGTTCCCTTTCGGCCTTGTTCAGCGCCCCCAGAAGTTCGCCCATGATCCAGTTCGAGGCCAGTTTGGCCTGACCGTTGGCGGCCTTGACCGTGGCTTCGAAATAGTCCGCCAGGTCACGCTCGGCAACCAGCACACCGGCATCGTAGTCGGGAAGGCCGTAGGCTTCGACAAAGCGTGCCTTCTTGGCGGTTGGCAATTCCGGCAGGGCGG
>CAZPZK010000010.1:6378-20200 GCA_964591095.1 uncultured Moraxellaceae bacterium
GTTGGCTTCTTCCTTGCTGCGCATGGCGCGGGTTTCATTCTTGGCCGGATCGTACAGCACCGTGGATTGCACGATGCTGCGGCCGGATTCCAGTTCGTCGATCTGCCAGGCGATTTCGGCGTTGATGGCCTTTTCAATGAACTTGAAGGAGTTGACGTTCTTGATCTCGCGGCGTGTGCCGAACTTTTCCTCGCCCTTGTAGCGGATGGACACGTTGCAATCACAACGCATCGAGCCTTCGGCCATGTTGCCGTCGGAGATGCCGAGGTAGCGGATGATCGAATGGATGGCCTTCACATAAGCCACCGCTTCCTTGGCGGAACGCATGTCCGGTTCGGAAACGATTTCCAGCAAGGGTGTACCGGCGCGGTTGAGGTCGATGCCCGACATGCCCGCGAAATCCTCGTGCAGCGACTTGCCCGCATCTTCTTCCAGATGGGCGCGGGTGATGCCGATGCGCTTGACGGTGTCCTTGTCGAGGGTGATGTCCAGATGGCCCTTGCCGACAATGGGCAGTTCGAACTGGGAAATCTGGTAGCCCTTGGGCAGGTCGGGGTAGAAGTAGTTCTTGCGCGCGAAGACGCTCTTGCGGCCGATTTCGGCATCGACACCCAGACCAAAGCGGATGGCCATGTTCACGGCCTCCTTGTTCAGCACCGGCAGCACGCCGGGCATGCCCAGGTCGATCAGGCTGGCCTGGGTGTTGGGTTCGGCACCGAAGGTGGTGTCGCTACCCGAAAAGATCTTGCTGTTGGTGTTCAGCTGGACATGGATTTCCAGTCCGATGACGGTTTCCCACATGAAAGCCGCTCCTCAATGAATTCTGGTCAACATTACTTGTAGGCTTCGGGCAGGCGCGCGTGCCAGTCGGTGACCTGCTGGTAGCGATGGGCGACGTTCAGCAGGCGCGCTTCCTGCCAGTAATTACCGACGAGTTGCAGGCCCACCGGCAGTTTGTGACTGAATCCTGCGGGAATGCTCATGCCCGGCAGACCGGCCAGGTTGGTGGCGATGGTGTAGATGTCGGACAGGTACATGGCGATCGGGTCGCTGTGTTTTTCGCCCTGACCAAAAGCGACGCAAGGCGAGGTCGGACCGGCAATGACATCGCACTGCTTGAAGGCTTCCGCGAAGTCCTGCTGGATCAGGCGGCGCACTTTCTGCGCCTGCAGGTAGTAGGCGTCGTAGTAACCGGCGGACAGGGCATAGGTGCCGATCATGATCCGGCGCTTCACTTCCGCGCCAAAACCTTCCTGACGGCTGCGCTTGTAGAGGTCGGTCAGGTCCTTCGGATTTTCGCAGCGGTAACCGAAGCGCACGCCGTCAAAGCGCGACAGGTTGCTGGAGGCTTCCGCCGGAGCGATGACATAGTAGGCGGGAACCGAATGGCCGGAGTTGGGCAGGTCGATCTCGACCAGAACCGCGCCCAGCTTTTCCAGTTCCTTCAGTGCGTCCCTGACCACCTGTTCCACCCCGGCGTCCAGACCTTGCCCGAAATACTGTTTGGGCAGGCCGATGCGCAGGCCCCTGATGTCAGCGCCCAACGTGGCGGTGTAGTCGGGTACCGGCTGGTCGATGCTGGTGGAGTCCTTGGGATCGTGACCGGACATCACGTTCAACAGCAGCGCGGCGTCCTCGGCGGTTTGCGTCATCGGGCCAGCCTGGTCAAGGCTGCTGGCGAAGGCAATCATGCCCCAGCGCGAAATGCGGCCGTAGGTCGGCTTGAGTCCGGTCAGGTTGCACAGCGAGGCGGGCTGGCGGATGGAGCCGCCGGTGTCGGTGCCGGTCGCGGCCGGGGCCAGGCGCGCGGCGACTGCCGCGGCAGAACCGCCGGACGAACCGCCGGGAACCTTGGTGAGATCCCAGGGATTCTTCACGCAGCCGAAATAACTGGTTTCGTTGGACGAACCCATGGCGAACTCGTCCATGTTGGTCTTGCCCAGCATCACCAGACCGGCGGCTTCGCACTGGCTGATCACATGCGCGTTGTAAGGGCTGATGAAGTTGTCCAGCATCTTCGAGCCACAGGTGGTCTTCACGCCTTCGGTGCAGAAGATGTCCTTCTGCGCCAGCGGGATACCGGCCAGCGCGTGGGCTGTTCCGGCGGCGCGGGCGGCGTCAGCGGCTTCGGCCTGACGCAGGGCCTGGTCGGCGGTGACGGTGATGAAGCTGTTCAGCGCGCCGTCAAAGCGCTGGATGCGGTCCAGAAAGTGCGCGGTCAGTTCGCGACCCGAAAATTCCTTCCGGGCGAGGCCGTCGCGCAGCGCGGCCAGTGTCAGTGTATGCAGCATGTCGTTCAGTCCGGATTGGCCCCGGGTTCTGTCCTTCCTTGGCGGGAAGGGGCGGGGCGGCGGGTGGATGTCGTGTTATTCGATGACCTTGGGCACCAGGTACAGACCGGCTTCGGTGGCCGGGGCGATCTTCTGGTAATCGTCGCGGCGGTTGCGCTCGGAGACGATGTCTTCACGCAGCGGTTGCGTGACTTCGAAGGCGTGCGCCAGCGGTTCGATGCCCTGTGTATTGACGGCCTGCAGGTCGTCAATCAGGCCGAGGATGCTGTTCAGGCTGTCGGTGTAGCGGGTGCGGTCGTCGTCGGATACGCCGAGTCGCGCCAGATGCGCGATCTTGTCGATATCTTGCGTGGTCAGGGACATGGAAATGCTCGCAGCTGTTCCGTAAAAAATGGCAAGAAAATTAACACAATTCGCCGCCGGTCCAAAGCAAAAGCGAAGGCTAAAGTTTGCAGGGTCTTTCAGCACCGCGCGCTGGGTTTGCTATACTGCCTTTTCTTTCGCCGCCCCGCCGGCCAGCGTCGGATTCACCCATGATTTCACTGAAGCGCCTGTTTGGTTTGTTTTCCTCGGATCTGGCCATTGATCTGGGCACGGCCAACACCCTGATCTATGCCCCGGACCGGGGAATTGTACTGGATGAGCCTTCGGTGGTGGCCATCCGCCATAATGGCGCGCGGCGGACCGTGGTGGCGGTCGGCGCGGAAGCCAAGCGCATGCTGGGGCGGACGCCGGGCAATATCACCGCCATCCGTCCACTCAAGGACGGCGTGATCGCCGACTTTGAAGTGACCGAGAAAATGCTGCAGTACTTCATTGCCAAGGTGGATTCGCGCGGCATCCTGCCGTCGGCGCCGCGCGTGTTGATCTGCGTCCCCTGCAAGTCGACCCTGGTGGAAAGGCGGGCCATCCGGGAGTCGGTGTTGGGCGCCGGCGCGCGGGAAGTCCGCCTGATCGAGGAGCCGATGGCGGCGGCGATTGGCGCCGGATTGCCGGTGGAGCAGGCGTGCGGCTCGATGGTGGTGGATATAGGCGGTGGGACGACCGAGATCGCGGTGATCTCCCTGTCGGGCAGCGTGTATTCGGACTCCATCCGCATTGGCGGCGATCTGCTGGATGACTGCATCGTCACCCATGTCCGCCGCACCCACGGCAGCCTGATCGGCGAGGCAACGGCCGAACGCATCAAGATAGCCGTCGGCGCCGCCTTGCCCGGCGGCGAATTCCGGGAAATCGAAGTGCGCGGCCGCAATCTGGCGGAGGGTGTCCCCCGGTCCTTTACCGTGAATTCCGACGAAGTCTACGAAGCCATTCACGATACGCTGGAGGGTATTGTCTCCGCGGTCAAGAGTGCGCTGGAACAGACGCCCGCCGAATTGTCGGCTGATATTTCGGAGCGGGGAATGGTCCTCACGGGCGGCGGCGCCCTGTTGCGCGACATGGACAAGTTGCTAAGCCGGGAAACCGGATTGCCCGTGTTCGCGGCGGAAGACCCGTTGACCTGCGTGGCCCGTGGCGGGGGGCGGGCGCTGGCCTTCCTGGATGATCCCGCCTACGAAATGCTTTATGTCGGCTAGCGTCCGGTCCGGCGACTGAACTGGTCCAGAACCCGGGGGTTGTCATCGAATCACGAATTTTCTCCCGCACCCCGTCCGGAGGGTACCGCTTAATGGCGGCGCTGGCGATGGCCGGTTCACTGTTGCTGGCCGAAGGGCGCTATCCCGATGTCTTCCAGAAGTTCCGTGCCTACCTGGAGCCAGGCGTCGAGTCACTGCACTTGGTGGTCTCGGTACCGGGGGCATTGTGGGGCTGGCTGAATGACCAGTCGCATCGCGAGCATTATCTGCGCCGGGAACTGGCCGCCTTGCAAGCGGCCCGTCTCCAGGATGCGGTGAGCCTGCAGAAACTGGCGGAGCTGTCAGCTGAGAATGCGCGACTGCGCGGTTTGCTGGATTCGTCGCTGGTGACCGAAGGCCGGATGCTGATGGCTGAAGTCGTGCGCGCCGATCCGGATCCGGACCGGCAGGTGGTGACGCTGGATAAGGGCAGGGGAGATGACCTTCGGGTCGGCCTGCCGGTGCTGGATGCGCGCGGCATCATGGGGCAAGTGATCGAAGTGGGCGCCTTTCGTTCCCAGGTCATGCTGATCTCGGACCGGCGTCACGGCATCGCTGTCCGCGTGGCGCGCAGCGGGGCGCGCGGCATCCTGCAGGGGGTCGGCGACGGCAGCCGCCTGGACTTGCGTTACCTGCCCGAATCGGCGGATATCGTGCAGGGTGACCTGTTGCTGAGCTCCGGCCTGGGCACCCGCTTTCCGGCGGGTTATCCCGTGGCCGTGGTCAGCAAGGTCTTCCGGTCAGGCGGTGGGGAATTTGCCGATGTTCAGGCGAGGCCGGTTGCGGAGTTGGGCAATAGCCGTCATGTCATGGTGCTGTTCTCGATGACGCCGGACAAGGCCGGGCAGGCGGAAGCCGCCGATGCCGACCTGTCGAGGGAGGCACTGGATGCGCAGCCCTGATCCCTGGCTGGCCATACCGCTCAGTTTTGCGGCCGGTATCCTCATGACCGTGTTCCCCTTGCCGCCGGTGCTGGGTTGGTGGCGTCCGGAATGGCTGTTGTTGCTGCTGGTTTTCTGGGTTCGTCACCAGCCGTCCTATGTCGGGATCTGGACAGGATTCCTCCTCGGACTGGTGATGGATATCGTGCTTGGCGCGCACTTTGGCGTTCATGCCGCCGAATATGCGGTGATTGCCTGGTTGACCTTCGCCTTGTCACGGCGTTTTCGGAGCGGCCCGCTGTCGCATGGACTCCTGCTGGTGGCCTGCTTGGTCATGACGGCCTTGCTGATCCGTTTTTTGCTGGAAACGATCCTGGGCAACCGCCCGGTGTCCTCCTTTTACTGGCTGCCGGTGGTCAGCAGCACCGTGTGCTGGCCCTTGATGACCGCCGCCCTGCAACGATGGGAAAAAACCTGATGCTCTACCTTGCGTCCACCTCGCCCCGGCGACGGGAACTCTTGCAACAGATCGGGCTGACTTTTGAGGTGCTGAAAGTCGCGGTTGATGAAACGGCGGAAGATGAGGAGTCACCCGCCGAATACGTTTCCCGGTTGGCGATTGCCAAGGCGCGGGCGGCGGCGGATCTGGTCGGCCCCGAGGATATCGTGCTGTCCGCCGATACCACGGTGGTCTGTGACGGCAAGATTATCGGCAAGCCCGCCACGCTGGAGGAAGCGGTCTCGATCTGGAAAAGCCTGAGTGGCCGCAGTCATCAGGTGATGACCGGCGTGGCGTTGCTGCGGGGAGAACGCGTGGCGCACCGGGTGGTGATCACAGAAGTCCATTTTCACCCGTTGCAAGCGGATGAAATGGAAGCCTACTGGCGGACCGGCGAGCCGGCGGACAAGGCCGGCGGCTACGGCATCCAGGGTCGCGGCGCGGTCTGGGTTGACCGGATTTCCGGCAGTTACAGCAATGTTGTCGGCTTGCCGCTCAGCGAGACCGCAGAAATGCTGGCGGGCTTCGGTTATAGTGTCTGGGAAACGCGCTGACTGTCCTTTTCCCTGTATAAGAAAAACACTGACCTCCTTGCCATGTCCGAAGAGCTCCTGATCAACGTCACACCCATGGAATGCCGGGTCGCCCTGGTCGAAAACGGTATCGTCCAGGAACTGTTTGTCGAGCGGACCGCCAAGCGCGGCCTGGTCGGCAACATCTACAAGGGCAAGGTGGTCCGCGTGCTGCCCGGCATGCAGGCGGCCTTTGTGGAAATCGGCCTCAGCCGCACCGCTTTCCTCCATATCAGCGATCTGGTCTGGCCACGCCGGGAGAGTTCGCGCGAATCCGTCGAACCGCCGGCCATCCATGATGTCCTCCATGAAGGCCAGTCCCTGACCGTGCAGGTCATGAAGGACATGATGGGCAGCAAGGGCGCCCGGCTGACCACGGACTTGTCGATTCCCTCGCGCTATCTGGTGTATATGCCCTATGGCGAACATATCGGGGTATCCCAGCGGATTGAAAGCGATGAGGAGCGCGAGCGACTCAAACAACTGATCCGGCAATTGCGCGACGAACTTGCCGCCACGCTCAAGGGCGGAGTGATCGTGCGCACGGCGGCCGAGGGCGTCAGTGAAGCCGAGTTGCGTCAGGATATGTGTTTCCTGATCAAGCTGTGGCAGCACATCAGCGATCGCAAACAGCGGGAGATGGCACCTTGCCTCATTTACGAGGAGTTGCCGCTGTTTCAGCGCATCATTCGGGATCTGGTCACGCCGGATATCAGCAAGGTGCTGATCGATAGCCGCGAAACCCATACCCGTGTCCTGGAATTCGCGGCGGAATTCGTTCCCGGTGTCGAAGACCGGGTGGAACATTACCCCGGCGAGCGTCCCCTGTTTGACCTTTACAATATTGAAGAGGACTTGCAGAAGGCGCTGTCGCGCAAGGTATTGTTGAAGTCCGGCGGCTATCTGATCATCGATCAGACCGAGGCAATGACGACCGTGGATGTCAACACCGGTTCCTTTGTCGGCACCCGCACGCTGGAAGACACCGTTTTCAAGACCAATCTTGAGGCCACCCACGCGATCTGCCGGCAACTGCGGTTACGCAATCTGGGTGGCATCATCATTATCGACTTCATCGACATGCAGGAAGCTGAACATCGCCAGCAGGTCCTGAAGTCGCTGGAAAAAATGCTCGGCCGCGACCATGCCAAGACCAAGATTACCCAGGTGTCGGAATTGGGCCTGGTGGAAATGACGCGCAAGCGCACCCGCGAGTCCCTGGAACACCTGCTGTGCGAAACCTGCCCGATGTGCCAGGGACGAGGTTCGGTCAAGACGGCGGAAACCGTGTGTTATGAAATCTTTCGCGAAATCCTGCGCGAGGCCCGCGCCTATGATGCCGCCAACGGCTACATGGTTGTGGGTAACCAGAAAGTCGTGGACCGGTTGTTGTCCGAGGAATCGGCGGCTGTGGCGGATCTGGAACTGTTCATCGGTAAGCCGATCCGGTTCCAGGTGGAAAGCCTCTATACCCAGGAACAGTACGATATTGTCCTGTTGTAGCTTGATTCCGGGATAACCGGAGAGAAACAGAATAATCCATTCCGGCGAGGGATAATGCGCCCAATTGCCCCCTGATCAAGCGGACCGCCGATTGTCAATGCTGGCCCATTTCAAGAACCTACACTGGCCGCGACTGCAAACGTTGTTCCGGTGGGCTTTCCATTTGGGCTGGATTTCACTGGCGCTGTCACTGATTTTCTATTTGCTGGGCTTGCGGCTGCTGGCGGAGGTGGATCAGTACCGACCGCGGCTGGAAGCCGCCATCAGCGAGGCGCTGACCGCGCCGGTCCGTATTGAGCGCCTGGAGGGCGACTGGCGAGGCCTGCATCCCGAAGTGCGCATCCGCAACCTGCGGATCGGTCACCCGGCCGCGCCGGATAGGACCCTGCTGCATATTCCTGTCATCTCCGTCGAGCCTTCCTTCCGGCAAAGCCTGCGGCGATGGGCTCCGCGTTTCAAGATACGTATCCACGGACTGGCGCTGACCGCCGAAGAACAGCCCGCCGGCGACTGGCGCCTCCTGGAACTGGCGGCTCTACCGCAAGGAACGCCGGAATCGCGCCGCCAAACCCTGCAACGCGCACTGCAGCAAGCCGAACTGGGCTTGGGCAATGCCACGCTGACCGTCAGGCCCTGGCGCCGGCCGGCCCTGCGTTTTTCCCAGGTGCAAATGCGCAACCTCAACAGCGGGTCGCTGCATCGCTTGCGGATTGAGGCGGGGCTGGAGGGAGTGGGCAATCTGCGGATCATTGCGGATATGCGGGCCGAACAGGTCCTCGATCCCAAGGCCTGGAGCGGCAGCACGTTCATCTCGATACCGGAAGCAGACTGGACGGCCTGGATTCCGTCATTGCCTGAAGGCGTGACGCTGTCACGGCTCAAGACCGGCGGCAGGCTATGGACGGAATGGCAGGCCGGCAAGCCCAAAACCCTGCAGGTATCACTGCAGAATGCCGATGCCCTTGGCGCTTATCAGAACCGCCCCATCACCGTTTCCGCCCTCAATGCGGACCTGTCGCTGCGTCTGCAACAAGCCGGTTGGGAAGCCGCCCTGATGCCCCGTGATGGGCATGTCAACGGACAAGTGCTGCCCTGGCGGGTGCTGATCACGGGGAAGCAGGGCGATGACTGGACCCTGGGCGGCCAGGCCTTGCATCTTCAACCGCTGACCGATCTGTTGCGGCAGTTTCCGTTGCCGTCGAAGATTGACACCCTGCTGGCCGGGTTGAAGCCGGTCGGCTACCTGCCGGCCTTTTCGTTGCGGTGGCGGCAGGCGCCGGATCAGCCCTGGATTTTGCAGTCGCTCAAGGCGGATATCCGCCAGCTCAGCTGGCAGGCCACCCGCGAAATTCCCGGCGCCCAAGGGTTGAATGGCTGGGTGTCCTGGCGGGACGGTGTCGGCAATGCCGCCCTGAACATGAGCGGCGGCGTGCTGGATCTGAAACCGGTATTTCGGGAGCCGACACCGGTCACGGCGCTGTCCGCCCGGTTCAGCTTTCGCCGGTTGGCGGATGCCTGGTTGATCCGCTCCAACCGGATCCAGGTGCAAAATGGCGATGCGACCGGCGAGGCATTGCTCAGCCTCTGGATTCCCCGCGAAGCGCCCGGTCGGGCGCGCATGCAGTTGCTGGCCGGACTGCATGACGGGCGGGTGGACAGCGTCTGGCGCTATGTACCGTGGCCGTCCGCCGGCGATGACACCCTGGCCTGGTTGAAGTCGGCCTTGCGGGAAGGGCGGTTGGCGCAAGGGAACTTTCTCTACGAAGGACCGCTGGTGGACCGTCCCGATGACATTCCCTCCCGCATGCAGATGCGTTTCGATCTGGAGGACGCCACCTTGGCCTATGCGCCGGGCTGGCCGGAATTGCGCAAGCTGCAGGCAACGGTCACCCTGGATAACCGTCATTTGCAGGTCCGGGCCAGGCAAGGACAGCTTTATGAAAGCATCGCCCGCAATATCGTTGCGGACATTCCGGAATTGAACAAGCCGGTCTTGAACGTGACCGCTGATGTCGACAGTACCGGCGATGACATCTTCCGTCTCTTTCGCGACACCCCCTTGCGCAGTGATACAGGCCGGATTGCCAGCCTGATGTCGGTGAGTGGCGAGGTGGGGGGCAGGCTGGGCTTGACCATTCCCCTGACGGACATGAGCCGCGCCCGGGTCAAGGTGGAGGCGGAATTGCCCGGCAACCCGGTCATCCTGCGCGAGGCGGCCCCGTTTGATCTCTGGCTGAGCGGCATGGTCAGCTATGAGTCAGGCAAGGGGATCACCAGCCGGCCGCTGAATGGATTTTTCCTGGGGCAGCCCTTGGCCGTCCAGTTTCACAGCGTCATGGATGATGACGATGTCGTGGCTGTACAGATACAGGCTGATGGCATGATGACTCCCGCCAGCCTGAAACCCTGGATGGGGCCCTTGGTGCAACACATGCATGGATCCACTCGCTTCAAGGCCTTTCTTGCCGTGCCGGTCAAGGATGACCCGGTCCATGTCACTGTCGATAGCGACCTGGCCGGATGGTACATGAATCTCCCCGCACCCTTTGGCAAGCAAGCCGAGCCGGTGCCCCTGCATTTTGAAATCCAGTTGCAAGGGGGTGAAAATCTGGCCCTGCTGAATTTGCAGGACCGCTTGCAAAGCCTGTTTGCTGTCAGTGGCAACCGCATCACCCGGGCTCAGGTACAGCTGGGCCCGGGCAGAATCACCGACTTGCCCCCGCGCGGCCTGTGGGTCAGGGGTCGACTGGACAAGCTGGAACTGGATAACTGGCTATCGTGGTTGCGACCCTCCTCCGGTCGTGGTGAAGTGGATGGGAACACCTTTCCGGAATTGCAGAGCTTTAACCTGGTCGTTAATGAATTGTACGCCGGAGGCTATAAGCTGAAAAATGCCCGTCTGGGACTGGAGCCGGATGAAGAAAGCGAGCAGGGCTGGCGATTGCAGCTTGAAAGTGACCGCATCGCCGGTGAGGCCAAATTGGGCCGTGATCTCAGATCGCCAGTTGCCATGACGCTTTACCGTCTGGTGTTGCCATTGCCGGCGGCCGGAGCTTCCGCCTTGGGAACATCCGCGGATACCCTTCAGGATTGGCAACTGCCCAGGATTCAGCTGGATATCCGCAAGCTATCCTATAGCCCCTGGCCTTCGGCGGGCACGGGAACGATGTCCGCGCAAATCCAGCCCACGGCGGAGGGTATGCGAATCGACCAACTGGTGTTAAGACACGAGGCCTTGAATCTGACAGGCCGGATGGATTGGCAATATCGGGGCCGCCCTTCCACCAACGTGCATGCGGACATCAAAGCCGGGGATATTGCGAAACTGTTCGCAGCATTCGATTACCCCGCCGTAGTAAATAGTGAGACGGCCGAAGCGGAAGTTGCGTTGGCCTGGACGGGAAACCCTACCGACCTGCAGGTATCCGGAATGACAGGACATGTTGAAGTCCGCCTGACCAACGGGCGCATCCTCAAGCTTAACCGCACCGTCAGCATGACGCGGCTGTTTGGCGTCCTGGATACGGACAATATCAAAAGGCGCATGCAGCTCAACTTCAGCGACATCACCCAGAAAGGGATGGCCTATGACCACTTCCGCTTTGACGGACGTTTTGGCAACGGCATCCTCAGCGATACGCTGGAGATGGACAGTCCCTCCATGAACGTCACGGGCAGCGGTACGGTTAATCTGGAAAGCCGGCGCATTGACCATCGTGTCCAGATCGCCATCCCATTGGCCAGCGCCGTGCCGCTGGCGGCGGCGTTGGTGGCCGGTCCGGTTGTCGGCGGGGCGCTGGTGGCGGCGGAAACTGTCTTTGATGAATCACTGCGCAAGATGACGGCATTCAATTACCAGATACGCGGCGACTGGAATAATCCGGTTGTGGAACGACTCAAGAAACCCTTGATCCCCTGGCGAAAAGGAGTCAAGCCATTCAAACCCTCCAAGGAAAAACCCTGATGTTCAAGGCCGCCGCCGTCCAAATGCGCAGTAGCAACCGGCTGGAGGAGAATCTGGCGCAATTGCGGGCTCTCTTGATTCAGGCCGCCGGCCAAGGGGTGCAGTTGCTGGTCTTGCCGGAGAACTTTGCGGTCTTTGGCGCCGAGAGCCAAGGGGCGACTGCTGAGCGCATGGACGAAATTACCGGCTGGCTGTCCGCGGCATGCCGAGAGTTCGGCGTCTGGATCGTGGCCGGCAGCATGCCCTGTCTCCTGCGGCCGGACGGCACCCCGGTGCCGGAAAACCGGGTTCGCGCCAGTTGCCTGGTTTTTGATGACCTTGGCGAGTGCCGGGCGCGCTATGACAAGATCCATCTGTTTGATGTGGACGTGGCGGATCGACAGGCAAGCTATCGGGAGTCGGCGGTTTTTGAGCCGGGGGACCAGGCCGTGGTCATCGATACGCCTTGGGGTAAATTGGGTCTGGCGATTTGTTATGACATCCGTTTTCCGGCGCTTTTCATGCGGTTGCAACAGGCGGGAGCGGATTTTGTGGCCGTTCCGGCGGCATTCACGGCCGTGACCGGTGCGGCTCACTGGGAGACGCTCCTGCGCGCCAGAGCCATCGAAACCCAGTGTTTTGTCATTGGTGCCGCCCAGGCCGGCTGGCACAACGCCAAACGCGAAACCTGGGGCCACAGCCTGATCGCCGATCCCTGGGGGCGCATTCTGGCCGAGCGTCTGGAGGCGACTCCGGGGTTGGCGATCGCGGAGCTCAACGGGGCGGAACAGCGGGAAATTCGGGCGCGCATGCCGCTATTGCAGCACCGCAGGCTATGCTAATACCCCTGTGTGGCGTAATATCATTTAGAAGTAGACCGGTGATCCGGACTGACATGGAGAATAGATAATGAGCGAGAGTTTGGCGGACTATCTGGGTCAGGTGCCCATTTTTTCTAATTTGACCTTGCCCGAACTCCAGACCATTGAAAAGTACATGTTTTTCAACAAGGTGGAGGCAGGGGAGTTTGTCTTCAAGGAAGGGGAAAAGGGGGACTACGTCTGCTTTGTGATGCATGGCGCCCTGGATGTCATCAAGTTCAACCAGCATGCGCAACCGGTAGTGATCACGACCCTGGCCAAGGGCAGTTCGATTGGAGAAATGGCGCTGATTGACAAACTGACCCGTTCAGCCTCCGTGCGCGCTTGCACCCCGTCCGGATTGATTGTGCTCACCCGCAAGGGCTTCGAAATGATCCTGAAGCTGCACCCGGAAATCGGTATCAAGATCCTGAAGGGGATTGCCTCGTTGCTCAGCATCAACCTGCGCAAGACCTCGGACAAGCTCGCCGAGTTCATGCCGCCACTGGCCTGAGTGGCGGCGGGTCGTCAGGCGCGACAGGAGGGTGGCAGGTATTTGTTGTCGATGTCGGCCGAACGGCAGACCATGGTGCTGCTACTGCCGCTGGTGCTCTTGTTGATGGTAAAGGTGATGTGCTTGTTGCGCAGGTTGGGTACGGCGGTGGTGCTGAAGGTCAGTTCGATATAGCATTCGCTGGTGTTTTCGGAAACATTGGCAGCAGACAGGTATTCGGAACTTTCCAGCAACAGGTTGACGTTGTTGGTGTAATAAGGATCGGTGCCGGTGCAGGCGCCGGAGTCGTACATATACGACAGCAGGTCGGCCTTGACGCCCCCCACGGATTGAATGGCGGCGGTGACCTGCGAGCGCGCCGTGTAATCCTGATATCTCGGGATGGCAATAGCCATCAGGATGCTAATGATGGCCGTCGCGATCATGACTTCAATGAGTGTAAAACCGTCATTCCGAGACATATCATCCCCCTCCGCGTTAACCTGTCACTAAAATGCGCCGCCACTCTGCGGGTAGCTTGTCATGGACTCATGCAATTTTCGAGCCAAGTCATGATGTGGTCCTCCTTGGCGCCGGGGCTGGAAAGAGTGGCGGTATTGCCAGTCAATTGGGCTTTTTCGGGGGTGCATCCTCCTGTGGCAGGTACAAAAAGGCATGCTGATGCTGATGTGACGCCCCGTGTCGTAGGGGTGAGGCAAATTGTGTGAGAGTGTGACAATTACAGTCACTTGTGACGCCGCTCAACCCAGGCTAGCCAACAGATTTCAGGGTAGCCTGACGGAAGCGTGCGGAATAGCCTGTTGGGGTTATGGCTGTTCGAAAGGGAAGCGGGCAGTAAAAAAAACACCGCCGAAGCGGTGTTTTTTGCTGGTCAGCCGGGCCGTTAATCAGGCGCCGCTGCAGCCCTTGGGAGCGTACTTGGCGGCAGCTAAGGTGGCGCATGTCCAGGCACCATTACCGTCACGGGACAGGGTGATGGTCTTGCCGTTGATGGCAGGAGTACCAGCCAATGTGCATGCAATAGAACCCACACCGGTAGCAATGGTAGAAGTTACAGTAAGAGTCGTGCAGCGGGTGCTGGTGGCCAGACCGATCGCGGAAGCTTGGGTAGGGCCAACGCCTTCGTTGATCGACACTTCAAAC
>CAZPZK010000011.1:0-20152 GCA_964591095.1 uncultured Moraxellaceae bacterium
CGCGCCAAGGCCGCGTACTTCACGTCCAAGACCACCCACCGCATCGAGCCAGGCCCCTGGGTCTGTTCCATCTATTTCGACCCCCTGCACGAATCCCTGCTGAAAACACTGGAGGGACAGGCGCCGGATGGCTTCATGGCGCTGACCGCCGATGCGCTGCCGCCGGAGCTGGCGGGCCTGACCACCCGCACCGACCTCCGGGCCTTGCTGGACTCGGACCTGCTCGCCCCGGTCGACCGGACCCACCCGCGTGACGCGCGCTTCAGGACCGTGATCGGGGAGATCCGGAAGCGATTGGCCGACGGCGATGACATCGACCGCAAGAAGCTGGCCGCCCTGGCCAACCTGTCGCCGACCCGCTTTTCCCACTGGTTTGTCGAGCACGCCGGGGTGCCGGTGCGCAGCTACAAGAAATGGCTGAAACTGCGGGTTGCCATGGATGCGCTGCTGGACGGCACCGCGCCGATGGATGCCGCCATGCAGGCCGGTTTCAGCGACCTGGCCCACATGTGCCGCGCCTTTTCCGAGTCCTTCGGTCTCACCTACCTGGATGCGCTGAAGGCCTTGCAGCAGTCCACCCGCTATTAGCTCTTTCGTTCAATACCCCGGTTTTGCCGGGTGCTAACCTGCTCTCAGTCGCCGGTAATCCGGCGTCTCCTCCGGGTGTCCGGACGGAGAAACGGTCATGCGGGGGCACGAAAGATCATGAAGACCAGGCAGGGTTTTGTCGACGTCGAGGGGCACCGGCTGGCGTATCTGGCGGTGAATGAGCATCCCGCCAGAGTGAGTGAACCGGCCATCGTGTTCATCCACGGCGTGCTGGCGTCGGTCAATTTCTGGCGGGACTGCGTCCCGGAATCCTTCCGCGATTCCAGGGCCTGGTACTCCCTCAGCCTGCCCGCCCATTACCCGTCCACGGTACCGGAAGGATTCAATGCCCGGCAGGTGGATGAGGAATGGTTTTTCCGCCTCATGAGCGGTGCCTTGCAACAGTTGCTGGGCCAGCGGAAAGCCATCGTCGTGGGCCACTCGACCGGCGGCTTCAGCGCGCTGAACCTCGCCCTGCATCATGCACCGAACGTGGCCGGCGTCATCAGCATCGCCGGGTTCCACCGGGGTGTCTGGGGCGGCGTCGAGGGCCAATTGCTGCGACTGGCCGGTCTGGGTGCCTGGGGCAAGGCTCCGTTCATTGCCAACCTGCGGTTCTCGCAGAAGAGCCGGCTGGTGCGCAGCCTGTTTGCCGGTTTCCTGGCTTATGACCGCAAGGCCTACCGCGCCAACCCCCTCAGTCAGCGCATGCTGGCCAACATCGAGCCGGATATCCTGCGGCAAGACCCCGGTGCCTTGTTCGCCCTGTTTGGCGGCATTACCACCCTGGCCATTGGCGAACAGCTGGACCGGATCCAGATACCCTGCTACCTCTTTGCGGGCTCGAATGATCCGGTGGTGCCTTCGGAACAATCCCTGCTGCTGGCCGGACGCATTTCACGGTCCAGGCTGGTGGTATTTCCGAATGTGGGGCACATGCCCTTTATTGAAAGTCCGGACGCGTATTCCCAGGCCCTGGAGCAGGCCCTGACAGAACTGGCGGCCGGTACGAAATTTTCCAACCCCAAAACCGGAACCAGGCAGGAGTTGAGCCATGAACTATCCCGAGTATAAAGCGGACTTGCAGCGCATCCATGAGTCCGAAGTCTACGGCATCGCCGTGTTCGATACGGCGGCCCGGCTGGCCCGCAGCCCGGCGCGCAGGCAAAAGTGGCTGGCGCTGAAGGCGCTGGAAGAACAGACGATGCAGCGTTATCTGGACCACATGAAGGAAACCGGCCAGCCCGTCAGCGAACCGCGCGGCTGGGCCCTGAAGGGGCTGGCGGAAGGCGCGGCGCTGGGACTGATGCCCTGGTGGCTGGCCATGCGGCTGCTGCGCAACGGCACGCAGCCCTTCCAGGAGAAATTCCTGCGGCTGAAGGATCATGCCGAGGGCGCGGACAAGCCATTCTTTGCCTATGTCTATGCGCACGAGAAGGCCATCGAGGCCTTTGCCAAAAGGGAACTGGCCGGGGATGACGGCAGCCTGAAGGCGGTGCACGACCTGATAGGGCGGTGACCATCGGTTAGCCGGGACGGCGGGCCTTTGTTTCCGGACACGATGTCCGTTCAATAAAAACCGGCTTGTCCGTTCACGAGGGCGCATGCGATGCGCCCCTACGCATCATTTGGCAGAGGGCGGATTCGACAACACCTTGCCTCCCAATTCCCGGCCACAACTCCATGCCCCTTCCACCCGGCCGCCCAGCAGCCAGTCCCCGCACAGGCCCAGTCCGGATTCCGGCTCCCAGACACTGCCGGTGTCGGATGGCTCGCAATCCGCATAGCGCCAGCGATGCACCGACACCGCCGCCGGTTCCGGCCCGCCCAGCTGCCGGAACGCGGCTACCAGCGCCCGCCCCGCTAGCTCCGGCTCCTCCTCCAGATGCACCGCGCTCCACGCCGCCGTGGCCTGCAATACCCAGCACTCGCGCCCGCCGCGGCCCGGCTTGCTGCTGTTGCGCGCCACCCAGCGCAACGGCCCTTCGTTGACGAAGGCGGCCTCGAAGGGCAGCTCCGGCGGAGCGGAAAACTGCGCCATCACCGTCCAGCTGGGCAGCATGCGGTGCCCGGCGGCCACCGCCGCCAGCGACGGGCTGACCGGCTCTAACAGGGTCGCCGCCTGCGCCGCCGGAGCCGCCAGCAACACCGCGCCGAACACGTCCGGCAACAGGCCGTGTTCGGCTGTTTCCAACCGCCAGCCGCCCTCCACCCGCCGTAAGGCCTGCACCGTATGCCCGGTCTGCACCGTCAGCCCGGTCGCCAGCGCCTTGGCCGGGGCCGACATGCCCGGCACGCCCACGAAGCGTTGCACCGCTTCGCCCGACGATGCTTCATGCGGGCCGAACACCGCCCGTTGCGGCCGCCATTCCGCCACCGCTCCGGCCTGCCGCCAGTCTTCAACCTGAGCGCGGAATTCGGGGCTGCGCGCCGTAAAGTATTGCGCACCGTGATCGGCCTGCCAGCCGTCGCCGCGCCGGGTGCACAGGCGTCCGCCCACGCCCCGGCTCTTGTCGAAAACGGTCACCGCCAGCCCGGCGTCCCGCAACACGCGGGCGCAGGACAGGCCCGCCAGCCCGGCGCCAATGATCGCCACTGCCCTTGTCGTGTTCATCATGCAAAGTCTCTCAATGCCAGCCCTGCCGCCACACGACGGTCTCGGTCAGGTCTTTCCAGGGCAACACAAAACGGCGATAGCTGTACACCGCCTCCAGCTCCACTTCAGTGATCGGTTGCGCCGGGTCGTCCGGCAACAGCACGCGGGTCACCAGGAAGTGCTTTTCCTTGTGCTGCGGCTGCACGGCGGTCCACTTGCTGAGGTGCAGTTTGCGCGGGTTGAGGCGGACAGGGGAAGACATGGGGGTTTCCGGCGGGAAGGAATAAGCGATGAGTGTAACGATGCGCCGGATTTTTTGGTCAGGACAAAGCCGCGACAAGACGGTCCCGTAGGGGTGCACTGCGTGTGCCCTCTTCCCCCGAACACTCAGGGACTTTTGAAAAGGAGCAACGGGTTTGTTCGGCAACCAGGGCGCACGCCGTGCGCCCCTACGCTTCATCCAGAAGAAAGCTGATTACAGCTTGCCCTCCACCGCCAGCTTCAAAATCGACGTGTCATAACGCAGCTTCACGTTCTTCGCATTGCCCAGCACCTTGCCGTCGGCGAACTGGATGCCGATCACATTCACATTCGGCGCGCCCTGCCCCAGCAGGCCGTGGTCAAACGAGAATTTCCGCACGCTGTCGGTAATGGTGACCATCTGCGGACTGGCGGTGAAGGCCAGCGTCTCGGCCGGGGTGTAGAACAGCTTGGTGGTCTTCAGCTGCACCTCGTAACCGGGCAGGTCGGTGCCGGACAGCTTCGCCATCTCGGTGCGGGCGGCCTTGCCCTTGGCATCCTGCGCCGCCATCACCTTCAGCGTCTCGAACCACGCGCCGGTCAGCGCCTTGGCCAGCTCCGGGCTCTTTTTCAGCACCTCGGTGCGGATGGCGGCGATGTCCTGGATCTCGCCGGGAATCTTCGAGGAATCAAAGACCAGCGTAGTGCCCGGCTGCTTGCGGATCTCGGCCAGCTGCGGGTTCCAGGCGGCGGCGGCGGTGACGCCCGGCGTCTTCCAGGCGGCGACGATGTCGGCGTCAGAGGTGTTTACCACCTTCACGTCCTTCTCGGCCAGGCCGACGCTGGCCAGCGCCCGCGCCAGGAAATAGTGCGATACCGAGTACTCGACCAGGTTGATCTTCTGGCCCTTGATGTCCTTCAACGCCGTCTTGCCCTTAAGCACCAGGCCGTCGTTGCCGTTGGAATAATCGCCGACGATCAACGCCGTGGTATCGACACCGCCGGCGGCGGGTATGGTCAACGCATCCATGTTGGTCATCAGGCAAACGTCGAATTTACCGGCGGTGAACTGGTTGATCGACTCGATGTAATCCATCTGCTTGAGGTTGATGACGATGTTGTACTTGTCGGCCCACTTCTTGAGGATGCCGCTGGACTGGGCGTATGGCCACGGCATCCAGCCGGCGTAGATGCTCCAGGCCATGTTGTAGGTTTTCTTCTCGGCGGCCAGCGCCGGGTTGCTGAAGCCGGTGGCGAGCACGGCGGCGGCCAGGCCGCCCAGGGCGAAACGGGTAAAGGTACGGCGGTTCAGGGACATGAGGGACTCCTCGGTCAGGCACGGGTTGTCCGTCCGCGGTCGGACGGGGGGCTCACCGAAGAATCTCCCGGGCTTTTATCCCTCCGTGCACCCCGACGGTGCAACACGCATCGGGGTCGGGCAGCTCTCGGACCAGTCGCGCAGGGCAAACGCCCGCGCCGGAACCCTAGCCGCCCGGATTCGGTGATGTGGCCTACAGCCACACTTGGATACAAGCAGGAGTCGTGCCAAGCCGGCCTGTCATTATAATGTCATCAAAACATCATCCATTTGGATCATAATGAAATGATCCCTTTCTTCGTCCGGCGCGCATCCGCTCATTCCACCGAGGTTGATCCATGACCGAATCCAAGGTTTACCACGTCCTGTTTATCTGCCGCGAAAACGCCGGCCGCAGCCAGCTGGCGGAAGCCCTGCTCAACCACCTCGGCCACGGCCGTTTTCAGGCGCATAGCGCCGGCACGCAACCGCTGGGCCACTTGCACCCGCAGGCGGAGGCGCTGCTGCGGCAGGTGGGATATGACACGAAGGGCTTGCGCAGCAAGGGACTGGAAGAATTTGCCGGCGCGGATGCGCCGTTCATGGATTTCATCATCACGGTCTGCGATGACGCGGCGGGCGAACTTTGCCCGTCGTGGCCAGGACATCCGGTGTCGGCACACTGGCATTTTACCGATCCCGCCGCGGTCAGCGGTTCGCCGGAAGTGGTGCATCAGGCCTGGCACGACACCCTGCAACAGATCCGCAGCCGGGTAACGCTGTTCACCGCGCTGCCGGTGGCCAAGCTGGATCACGCCTCGCTGCATCGGGAAGTCACCGGGATCGGCGATCCCGCCTGAAACACCGGATTCCGTCCCCGGCACGCACCCGGCTCAGGCGCCGGTCGTGACCCGGTTGCGGCCGCCGTCCTTGGAGATGTAAAGCGCCTTGTCGGCGCGTTCCACCATCGCCTGCAAGGTGTCGCCGGGGCGGTAGGTGGTGACGCCCATGCTCATGGTGATGCGCTGGAAGCGCCCGGCCAGCGGGAATTCCCGACCCACCAGTTGACGCCGCAAGGCCTCGGCCACGCGCTCGGCCTCTTCCGCCCCGCAATGATCCAGCAACAGCAGGAATTCCTCGCCGCCCCAACGGCACAGCACATCCCCGTCCCGCGAGTTTGCCTGCAGCAGGCCGCCAACCTCGCGCAGCAGCCGGTCACCGGCCAGATGGCCGAAACGGTCATTGACCTGCTTGAAATAATCCAGATCGGCCAGCACCAGCGAGAACGGCCGTCCCTCGCGCGCGCCGGCCGCCAACCGGCGCTCGCAGATCATCTCGAAGGTCTGGCGGTTCATCAGGCCGGTCAGGTGGTCCACGGTCGCCATGACCTCCAGCCGCTTGCGGAAACGGCGGACCGTCATGTCGGTCAGGAAAATCGTCAGCAGCACGATGACGACGCAGATCACCAGGTTCAGGTACAAGGCCTGGCGCACCTTGGCCACGGCATCGCCCTCCTGCCCTTCCACAAACAGGAACAACCGCACCTCCGGCAGGTAGCGGACGTTGAGGAAAGTCATGTCATCGCCCGACCGGTAACGGTAGGCGCCATGACTGGCCTTGAGGATGCCCGCCGCCACCTCCTGGAGGCCGGGAATCTGCTGGATGTTACGCTGGCCGGGCGGATGACTGCCGGTCAGCCGGATGCGGCCCTGCGCATCCACCAGATAGATGCGCTTCTGGTAGCGGTTGCCGTACTCGGCCAGCAGCGAATGCAGGCGATCCATGCTGAGGCCGACACCGGTGGCGCCCAGGTATTTCCCCTGGCGGCCCACCACCCGGAAGTTCATGAAGATGGCCAGGGAATTGTTGTTGGCGGCGTCGTAGTCGATGTTGATCTCGTGGGCTTCCGGCATCTGCTGCACGCGGAAATACCACTTGTCGATGGGGACGTTGGGGGAAATCCGCTTGAGGATGCCGTCCGGGTAATAGTAGTTGCGCGTGCCTTCCGAGACAAAGAAGCTGGTGAAGACCTGGTACTTCTGCTTGGTTTCCCGCAGGTAGCGGCTGATGACGGCCGGATCCTTCTCCCCGTCCGCCACCCAGTCATGCAGGAAGGTGTTGGTCGCCATCATCGAGGAAATGAAATACGGACGGATCAGGTCCTTCTGCAACTCGGCATAGATGGCGTTGGAGGTCAGCGGCAGCTCCTTCTCCACCAGAGCCACTTCGATGGTGCGGCGGGACGCCTGGTAACTGATCAGCGACACAGCGGCAAACGAGAAGCTGAGCAGGATGCTCAGGATCAGGGTCAGGCGGCGTCTTTGCAGCAGGGGATCCATGCGGACGGGTTCGCTTCGGGTATTCGAGGGCGGAATCATAGCCTGTCCGGGCTGCCGGTGCTCAGGAAATGACGGCATGCGGCAGGCCATCGCGGAAACAGAGCAGTTCGCCCGGCTGCATCGGCCGCCAGTCCTCGTTGGCGGTCAGCGGCTCGGTGACGATCACCGCCACGCGGTCATCCGGCGAGGTCAGGGCGCTGAAGTCGACACTCAGATCCTCATCCTTTAACTGCGCCACCGCGAACGGCGCCTGCCGCACCAGATAATGCAGCCGGGTGGCGCAATGCGCGAACAGCCATTCGCCGTTGGACAGCATCATGTTGAACACGCCGTAACCGGCGATGCGGCGCACGATTTCCGCCAGCGCCAGGCTCAGGTCGCGCAGCGGCGGCGCGACCGTGAAGCGCTGACGCAATTGCTCCAGGATCAGGCAGAAGGCGTGCTCGCTGTCGGTATTGCCCACCGGCCGGTAATGTTCGCCGCTGACCGGCGGCAGCCCTTTCAGATCGCCGTTATGGGCAAAGATCCAGTACTGCCCCCACAGTTCGCGCTGGAACGGATGGGTGTTGGCCAGGCTGGTCACGCCCTGTGTCGCCTTGCGGATGTGAGCGATGATATTGGTGGACTTGATCGGGTAATTCTGCACCAGCCCGGCGATCGGCGAGGTCGCCGACGGCAGATAGTCCAGGAACAGCCGACAGCCCTGGCCTTCAAAAAACGCGATGCCCCAGCCATCACTGTGATGATCGGTGCGGCCGCCGCGACAGGCAAACCCCTTGAAGGAAAAGCAAATGTCAGTCGGCACATTGCCGTTCATGCCGAGTAGCTGGCACATATATTCAATCCTCGATACCGGATTCAGGAGGTCAGGCGCTCCAGCTCACCCAGATAGGCCATCGCCTGCTCCCGGCTGCCGCCGCACATGCCGGCGGTGGGCCGCAGGCTGGAACAGACCGCCGGTCGCTCCGGCAGGCCGAACAGGCGGCAAAACCCCTGATCATCCAATTGCACGCAGGGCACGCCCGCCGGCTTGCCCGAGGGCATGCCGGGGATGGCGGAACTGATCGACGGCGCGATACAGCAGGCCGAACAGCGCGGTCGGCAGGGAATTTCAGGCTCGCGGCAGGGGATCGTCTTCACGTCGGCAAAAAACCAGATAAAAAGAAGGGTTTTGAGGTATCGGGAAACTTTGTGACCGGCCCGCTTTCGCTTATGCTCACTCCCCAAAGAGAGAGTATTCGCTCTATCCAAAAATTGCCAGAATACCCATAAAACCGAACCGATACTGTCCAGGGAGCGCCCCATGAGCGACAACCGCTATTCCTCCGTAGTCCAGGCCGTCAGCCACATCCTCGGCGAAATCGAAGGCGACATCACGCTCGGGGTGCCGCTGGGCCTGGGCAAGCCCAACCCCTTTATCAACGAGCTTTACCGCCGCCTCAAGGCCGACGGCAAGCGCCGCCTCAACATCTACACCGCGCTGTCGCTGAACAAGCCCACCGCGCACAGCGACCTGGAGGCGCGCTTCCTCAATCCCTTCGTGGAGCGCGTCTTCGGCGACTACCCCGATCTCGACTACGTCAACGACCTGCGCGACGGCACCCTGCCGCCCAACATCACCGTCAACGAATTCTTCCTGAAGTCGGGCGACTGGCTGGCCAACACCGTGGCGCAGCAGAACTACATCAACAGCAACTACACGCACATTGCCCGCGACATGGCGCACAACGGCGTCAACGTCGTGGCGCAGGCGGTGGCCAGCCGCGAGGACGAGGCCGGGCTGCGCATCAGCCTGTCCTGCAACTCCGACGTGTCGATGGATCTGTTCGACCTGTTGCAGCCGCGCCGCGCCGCCGGAGAAAAGATCTTTGCCGTCGGCATGATCAACCACAACCTGCCCTACATGGTCAACGACGCCGAAGTGTCGCCCGACCTGTTCGACATGATCATCGACGACCCCGCGGGCACGCACACGCTGTTCTCCACCCCCAACATGAAGGTGACGCAGACCGACTACGCCATCGGCCTGCACACCAGCACACTGGTGCAGGACGGCGGCACGCTGCAGATCGGCATCGGCTCGCTGGGCGACGCCATCGCCCACTCGCTGATCATGCGCCAGCACGACAACAGCACCTACACCACGCTGATCCGCCGCCTCAACCAGGGCGTGCCGCTGAAGCCCGACCAGGAAACCATGCCCTTCCAGCAAGGGCTGTACGGTTGCAGCGAAATGTTCGTCAACGGCTTTTTGAAGCTGATGCAGGCGGGGATCATCCGCAAGCCGGTCTACGGCCATGCCGGACTGCAGCGGCTGCTGAACCGGGGCCTGCTCACCGACAAGGTGACGCCGCACACCCTGCGCATCCTGCGCGAGCACGGCCTGATCGCCAGCCCGCTCGACGGCGACGACATCAGTTTCCTGGTGCGCTTCGGCATCTTCCACGAGGATTGCACCTTCGAGGACGGCCAGCTGCACGCCGGGGAAACGGTAATCGGCAACGACCTGGACGACAGCGACGTGCTGCAGGGCATCATCGCCCACTGCCTCGGCCAGCAGCTGACCGGCGGCATCATCATGCACGGCGGCTTCTTCCTCGGACCGCGCGACTTCTACGACACGCTGCGCACCATGAGCGAGCCCGAACGCGAGCGCATCTGCATGAGCTCGATCACCTTCATCAACCATCTCTACGGCGACCGCTACGGCGATGAAGCCCTGAAGCGCGCCCAGCGCGCCAAGGCCCGCTTCATCAATACCTGCATGATGACGACGCTGGCCGGGGCGCATGTCTCCGACGGCCTCGAAAACGGCAAGGTGGTCAGCGGCGTTGGCGGCCAGTACAACTTCGTGGCGCAGGCGCACGAGCTGCCCGACGGCCGCTCGGTGCTGATGATGCGCAGCCACCGCATGGTGGACGGCGAGGTGAAGTCAAACATCGTCACCCATTACGGCCACATCACCATTCCCCGTCACCTGCGCGACATCCTGGTGACGGAATACGGCATCGCCGACCTGCGCGCCAAGAACGACAGCGACATCATCAAGGCGCTGCTCAACGTCACCGACTCGCGCTGCCAGGACGAACTGCGCGAATGGGCGGTGGCGCAGGGCAAGCTGTCGGCGGACTACATCATTCCCAAGATCTACCGCGACAATACCCCGGAATCACTGGCCGCGCGCATGGAGCCCTTCCAGGCCAGCCTGCCGGCCTTCCCCTTCGGCACCGATTTCACCAAGGACGAACTGGCCATCGTCAAGGCGCTGATGGCGCTGAAGGCGAGCACCGAGAATCCGCTCAGCCTGATGAAGGCGGTGATCAATTCGGTGTTCAAGGACCATGAAGTCCCGCAGAGCTATCTGGAGCGCATGGGGCTGGAGGAAACACACGGGCTGAAGGAGCGGGTGATGCGGCGGCTGTTCATGGGCAATTTCTAGCCGTGGCGGGGTCACGCGCCCGCGCGGCGCGTGACCGGCATCAGGTCAATACATGTAGGTCGCGGTGCCCACCGCGATCAGCTCCCTGTCCTCGTTTTCCAGTTCCATACGCGTCACGCACACCTTCTTGCCCACGCGCAGCACGCTCGCCGACACCGTGAACAGCTTGCCGCGCCCCGGCTTCAGATAATCCACCCGCATGTCCAGCGTCGCCAGCTTGAGGATGCGCAGGGTGCGCTCTTCCTTGGGAATGCCCTTCAGCGCCGCGTAGACCGCCGACATTGCCATCGCGCCGCCGATGGTGTCCAGCGCCGTGGCGATGACGCCGCCGTGCAGGATCTGGTGCGTCATGTTGCCGATCAGTTGCGGCTTCATGGCGAACTCGGCCGCCACCCGCTCCAGGCTGATGTCGGTGATCTGCAGGCCGATGACCTGGTTGAAGGGAATCATGTTGAATCCCATCTGCATGCGCTCCCGCAGGACTCGCGCCTTGGCCTCGGCCTCTTCCGGGCTTTCGGGGGGATGACTGGTGTGGTGGCTCATGGCGACTCCGGCAGGAAAAGGTGATCAGGCGTCAATTTTTACCCGAACAACCGCTTGCTTGCCAGTGGCCGTTGCGCGGCCTGACGGAAATATCCGGTCAGTCGGCACGGAATGCTAGAATGCCGGCTTGCCGCCTCCCGGAGCCACGCCATGACTTTTCCCGCCGACCTGGTGATCGCCGAGACCCGCGCCTGGGTGCGCCATGCCGTCATCGGCCTTAACCTTTGCCCGTTCGCTCGGGCGGTGGAAGCCCGGGACCGCATGCGCTATGTCGTCAGCGACAGCACGGACCCGGCGACCATCCTGGAGCAGATGATGGCGGAATTCCGGCTGCTGGCCGACACGCCGGTGGAGGATACCGAAACCACGCTGCTGATCCTGCCCGCCGCCTTCACCGACTTCCTCGACTTCAACGATTTCCTGGAACAGGCGGAACGCCGCCTGCGCCGCGCCGGGCTGGAGGGCGAATTCCAGATCGCCAGCTTTCATCCCGCGTATCAGTTCGCCGGAACGGAAGCCGATGACATCAGCAACGCCACCAACCGCTCTCCATGGCCAACGCTGCACCTGTTGCGGGAAAGCAGCATCGACCGGGCGGTGGCTTCGATGGCGAACCCGGACAGCATTTTCGAGGCGAATATCGAGACGATGAAACGGCTGGGGCCGGAAGGCTGGGCGGCGCTGCGGGCGAAGTGCCGGAAAGAGGCCGAACACGACCTGTAGGTCGGGCTTCAGCCCGACTATTGTCCTCCGATCGGAGCGTGTTGTCGGGCTAAAGCCCGACCTACAGGCGAGGCGTCACGCCATTGCCAGCACCGCCTCCACCAGCTTCCCGATACCCGCCCGCGCCTCGCGGATGCGCGCCGGATACATATAGGCGGGCGTGGTCACGATCTTGCGCTCGCGGTCCACCACGCAATCATCCACCGCGCATTCCACATGCCGGCCGCCCATGGCATTGATGGCGGCCGCCGTGCCCGGATCGTTGCCGATGGTGTACTGCGTGCCCGCCCCGCCGATCTTCGGGGCCATCGCCGGGGCGATGCAGACCAGCCCCACCGGCTTGCCCGCCGCGTGCATGCCCTTCGCAAAGGCCAGCACCTCCGGCTGCACCGTCATATCACTGCCCTTCACCGCGAAATTGCACAAATTCTTGGCCGCGCCGAAACCGCCGGGAATGATCAGCGCGTCAAAGTCCGCGACCCGCGCCTCGGTCACCGGCCGGATGTGGCCGCGCGCCAGCCGCGCCGCTTCCACCAGCACGTTGCGGCTTTCCGGCATCTCCTCGCCGGTCAGGTGGTTGACCACATGCAGTTGCGGCATGTCGGGGGCGAAACACTGGACCACGGCATCGGCCTCGTCCAGCGCCAGCAGGGTCAGGGTGGCCTCGTAGATCTCGCCCCCGTCCTTGAAACCGCAGCCGGACAGGATCACGGCGACTTTCTTGCTCATGGGGAAACTCCTCGCGGGATATGGGAATGGGGTAAATCTAGCAGCATTGGCGGGGTTTTCTAGGGTATTCTTCGGGAAAAATCGGCTGTGAGAATTCCCCATGTCCCGTTTCACCTTCAACCGCGCCGCCTTCCCCCACACCCGCCTGCGCCGCCTGCGCTCGCAGGAATTCCTGCGCAATATGGTCCAGGAAACCCTGCTGACCCCCGCCGACCTGATCTACCCGATGTTCGTGCTGGAAGGCGAGAACCGCCGCGAGGCCATCGCCTCGATGCCCGGCATCGAGCGGCTGTCGATCGACCTGCTGGTGAAGGAGGCCGAAGTGCTGGCGAAGCTGGGCATTCCCGCCGTGGCGCTGTTCCCGGTAACGCCGCAGGAAGCGAAAAGCCTGGTGGCCGAGGAAGCGTGGAATCCGGACGGGCTGGCTCAACGCGCCGTGCGCGCCCTGAAGGCCGCGGTGCCGGAACTGGGCGTCATTACCGACGTGGCGCTGGACCCCTTCACCACCCACGGCCAGGACGGCATCATCGACGTCGACGGCTACGTGCTCAACGACATCACCAGCGAGGCGCTGGTGAAGCAGGCGCTGTCGCACGCTGAAGCGGGAGCCGATATCGTCGCTCCCTCCGATATGATGGACGGCCGCATCGCCGCCATCCGCCGGGCGCTGGAAGACAATGACCACCCCAATGTCTGCATCCTCTCCTATGCCGCCAAGTACGCCTCCAGCTACTACGGCCCCTTCCGCGACGCGGTCGGCTCGGCGGGCAACCTCAAGGGCGGCAACAAGAAAACCTACCAGATGAACCCCGCCAACCGCCAGGAAGCACTGCATGAAGTCGGGCTGGATCTCGCCGAAGGCGCGGATCTGGTGATGGTGAAGCCGGGCATGCCCTATCTGGACATCGTGCGGGAAGTGAAGGACACCTATTCGGTGCCGACGCTGGTCTATCAGGTGAGCGGCGAGTACGCCATGCACATGGCCGCCATCCAGAACGGCTGGCTGGCCCGCGACGCGGTGATCCTGGAGTCGCTGCTGTGCATCAAGCGCGCCGGGGCGGATGCCATTCTGACGTACTTTGCGAAAGAAGCGGCCATGTTGTTGCAGAAGTAAATTCGTAGAATCGGATAGAACAAAAAAGGAGCCGCCCATGCACCCCTTCACCTTCACCACCGTCAAGACCGTGATCAGCGAAAGCGGCTCCAGCGCCCGGCTGGGCGAGATCGCGGCGGGCCTGGGCATCACCCGCGCCCTGATTGTCACCGACCCCGGCATCGTCAAATTCGGCCTGCTGGAACCGGCCCTGGCCAGCCTGCAGGCGGCCAGCATCCCGGTGACGATCTACAGCGACGTGGTGGCCGACCCGCCCGAAGCCAAGGTGCTGGACTCGCTGCAACTGGCGCGCGACGTCGGGATTGACGGCGTGATCGGCCTGGGCGGTGGCAGTTCGATGGACGTGGCGAAGGTGATCGCGCTGCTGACGAAGTCGGCGCAGACGCTGCCCGAGGTCTACGGCGTCGGCAACGCCAGGGGCGCGCGGCTGCCGCTGATCCAGGTGCCGACCACGGCGGGCACCGGCTCGGAAGTGACGCCGATCGCCATCATCACCACCGGCGAGACCACCAAGACCGGCATTGTTTCCCCCCTGCTCTACGCCGATGTGGCGCTGCTGGACGCCGACCTGACGCTGGGCCTGCCGCCCGCCGTCACCGCCGCCACCGGCATCGACGCCATGGTCCACGCCATCGAGGCCTACACCAGCAAGCTGCGCAAGACCCCCTATTCCGACGTATTGGCGCGCGAGGCGCTGCGCCTGCTGGCCGCCAACCTGATCACCGTGGTCGAAGACGGCCGGAACCGCGAGGCGCGGCAGGCCGTGCTGTTCGGCGCGATGCTGGCCGGACAGGCCTTCGCCAACGCCCCGGTGGCCGCCGTGCATGCCCTCGCCTACCCGCTGGGCGGGCATTACCACATCTCGCATGGACTGAGTAACTCGCTGGTGCTGCCCGCCGTGCTGCGCTTCAACCTGCCCGCCGCCGCGCCGCTGTATGCCGAACTGATGACCGTGCTGGAGCCGGAAGCGGAGGGGACGGGGGCCGAACTGGCCGCCGCCTTTGTCACCGCCATGAGCGAACAGATCGCCGCCGTGAAGCTGCCGACCCGCCTGCGCGACCTGAACGTGCCGGAAGCCGACCTGCCGATGCTGGCCCGCGACGCGATGGCGCAGCAGCGCCTGCTGGTCAATAATCCGCGCGAAGTCAGCGAAGCCGACGCGCTGGCCATTTACCGCGAGGTGTACTGATGTCCCGCCCTGTTCCCTCCCACCGCGACGCCTACCGCTGGTTCTGCCCCATCACCACGCGCTGGCACGACAACGACATCTACGGCCACGTCAACAACGTGACCTACTACAGCTATTTCGACACCGTGGCCAACACCTACCTGATCGAACGGGGCGGGCTGGACATCCACAACGGCGATACGGTGGGCTTCGTCGTCAATTCCGGCTGCAACTACTTCGCCCCGATTGCCTTTCCCGACAAGCTGGACGGCGGGCTGCGCGTCAACAAGCTGGGCAAGTCGTCGGTGGAATACGGCATCGCCATCTTCAAGGCCGGGGAAGACACGGCGGTGGCGGAAGGCCATTTCGTGCATGTCTTCGTCAACAAGGCAAACAATACCCCGGTCACGATTCCGGAAAACATTCGCGCCGCGCTGGCCGGGCTAGTGGCATCAGCCTGAGTTTCGCCTAGAATGACGGGAAGAAGAACGACATAAGGGCCCCGGCAGGGCCCACGGAAGACCGGTCATGACGTCCACCGCTATCGATGACAGCATTCTCAGTGCGATTCGTGAAGGGGTTTCCATGCACCCTTACGATCCGGCCTGGCCCCAACGCTTTGCGGAGGAGCGCGACCGGCTGCGCGAACTTTTCCCGTTCATCCGGGACATCCAGCACATTGGCAGCACGGCCATTCCCGGCCTGCAGGCCAAGCCCGTCATCGACCTGCTGGCGGGCGTGGACTCCATGGACGCCGTGGAGGCACTGGTGCCGCCGCTGACCGGCATCGGCTACCTGTACCTGCCCGAACAAAACCTGATCCTGCCCGAACGGCGCTGGCTGATGCGGCAGAAGGACGGCCATCGCACCCACCACCTGCACCTGGTGACCTATCAGGGCGAGGAATGGCTTCGGCTGCTGCGTTTCCGCGACGCCCTGTTGCGCGACCCGGCGCTGGCCGCGCGCTATGCCCATCTCAAGACCGACTTGGTCGGCCGCTTCGGCGGCGACCGCGACACCTACACCCGCTCCAAGTCCGACTTCGTCAAGGCGGTGCTGGGCGAATCCTGATCCTGTTGCTTCTCCGCTGACGCCCGCACGCGTCCCCCAATCCGCGAGTTCCCCCATGCTGAAAGCCGCCTACCCCTATTTCCTTGCCAACGAAGCCGTCTACGCCAATACCGACCTGCCGGTCATCGACAAGTACAGCGGCGAGATTGCCACCCGCGTCGCGCTGGCCGACAGCGAGACCATTGATGCCGCCATCCGCGCCGCCGTGCAGGCGCAGTACGCGATGGCGCGTATGCCCGCCTACGAACGACAACAGGTGCTGGACCACTGCGTGCGCCGCTTCCGCGAGCGCGCCGACGAACTGGCGGAAAGCCTGTGCATCGAGGCGGGCAAGCCGATCAAGGACGCGCGCGGCGAAGTCACCCGCCTGATCGACACCTTCCGCATCGCCAGCGAGGAAGCCACCCGCATCACCGGCGAGACGCTGCCGCTGGATATTTCCGCCCGCGCCAAGGGCTATCGCGGCATGACAAAGCGCGTGCCGGTGGGCGTCTGCTCGTTCATCAGCCCGTTCAACTTCCCGCTCAACCTGGCCGCGCACAAGGTGGCTCCGGCCATCGCCGCCGGCTGCCCCTTCATCCTCAAGCCCGCCAGCCTGACGCCGATCGGCGCGCTGGTGATCGGCGAAGTACTGGCCGAGACCAGCCTGCCGAAAGGGGCGTTCTCCATTTTGCCATGCAGCCGCGACGGCGCCGACCTGTTCACCTCCGACGAGCGCCTGAAACTGCTGAGCTTCACCGGCTCGCCGGAAGTGGGCTGGGCGCTGAAGGCCAAGGCGGGCAAAAAGAAGGTGGTGCTGGAGCTGGGCGGCAACGCCGCCTGCATCGTCGACAAGGACGCCGACCTCGACGACGCCGTCAGCCGCATCATCTTCGGCGCGTATTACCAGTCCGGGCAAAGCTGCATCAGCGTGCAGCGCATCCTGGCGCACCGCGACATTTACGATGCCCTGAAAACGCGGCTGGTGGCCGCCACCCAACAGCTGGTAATGGGCAATCCGCATGACGAAGCCACGTTTATCGGGCCGATGATTTCGGTGAAGGAAGCCGAGCGGCTGCAGCAATGGATCGCCGAAGCCGCCATTGCCGGCGCGACGGTGCTGTGCGGCGGCAACCGCGAGGGCGCGATGCTGGAGGCGACCCTGCTGGAAAATGTCCCGGCCGGATGCGCGCTGGTGCGGGAAGAAGCCTTCGGCCCGGTGGCGGTGCTCAGCGCCTTCGAGCATTTTGACGATGCGCTGCTGGAGGTCAACGCCAGCAAATTCGGGTTGCAGGCGGGGATCTTCACCCGCGATATTTTCAAGGCGATGAAAGCCTGGGATACGCTGGAAGTGGGCGGGGTGGTGATTGGCGATGTGCCGTCGTGGCGGGTGGATCACATGCCGTATGGGGGGGTGAAGGATAGCGGCTTGGGGCGGGAGGGGGTGCGGTATGCGATTGAGGATATGACGGAGCCGCGGTTGCTGGTGATTCGGGAGGCCTGAGGGGCCTCCCTTCCGAGCGATGACACCTGGACTCCGCCTGCCGCGGGCTCCAGCCGTGACTCAGAGCATGGGTAGCCCGGGTGGCAGCGGGGGTGGAGGCGGCGGCGGGGGCGGCGGCGTCAACGGCCCCGTTCCGGGCGGGACGGACGGCATCAGGGACGCCAGCTCCATCCGCCACAGCCCGCCGGTCGCGGTATCGCCCACCACCACCGCCGGGTTGTTGAGGTTGGCCAGATCCAGTCCCATGACATAACTCAGGGTGCCGGCGCGAACCACGGCGCCGTTACGGTCGCCGGCAACCCGGATGGCGACGGCGGTGCTGTTGGGCTGTGAAATCCACAGGGCACCCTTGGCAATGCCCAGGTTATAGAGATGATTGTAGCCGCCCAGAATATTGGCCGAGCCCTTCACCGTCAGCGCCATCTGGCCGTAATCGAAATTGAACAGGGTCGACAGGACCCGCGACAAGTCCAGTTGGCCCGCCGCCAGTTGGCCGGTGACCGTATCGCGAACCCCGGTCAGCAGGCTGCCGAGACGGGTGAGCTTGCCGTACCCCCTGACCACCGTCTGCGGCAGGCCCAGCGCATACGCCGAGAACTGTGTGCTCACCGTGCCGTCATTGCCGCTCAGGGCGAATTTCAGGAAATCACCCGCACCCGGGGTCACGGTGAAGTAATCGCCGTTTGGCAGCGTCAGTGTGCCGTAGGCAACCGAACCGGACGCCTTGATACCCCCGGATGCCTCGCCCGCCATGTCCACCTCCAGGGCGGCCTTGCCGGTCACCGCCAGACGGCTGTCCGGATTCGCCACGCTCTGCATGGCCGCCGAGCCGTTAATCGTGAAAACGCCATGGCCGGTCTGGAGGATGCCGCCGATAGCCGCCTGCAAATCCTGCAAGGCGGTGGGGCTGCGGTTGAACACGCCGCTGGCGGCGGTCAGCAGCGGAGTCAGGTTGGTGGTGGTGGGGTCAATCGTCAGCGAGCCGTTGATCGAGGCGCTGACATTGCCGTTGGCCACCGTGCCTATCGCCGTGAAGACATAGGGCTGGGCCGAACTGCCCGCGTTGAGCGCGGTCAGGGTCACGCTGAGATTGACGTCCATGCCACTGTCGACACCGGTCAGCGTCAGCACGCGGCTGCCGGTATTCAGCGTCACCGTCAACGGCCCGGACTGCAGCGTGAGCGTCGTCTCCCCCATGCCCGGCGTCAGGTTGGCCAGCAGGGCGGAACCCAACATGGAATACAGGACGGTACTGGCGCTGACCGAGGCAATGGCCAGGCTATCCGGGGAAGCCAGCCAGCGCACCTCCGAGAGCTGGTCGGCAATCAACGCCTCCAGCGACGCCGCGCCTTCCGACTGCATCACCGAACGGATGTCCGCGCCCATGGGCCCCAGCGCGGTCAGCAGGGCCTCGCTGTCAAAGGCCAGTGGCGGCAGCGGGTTGAGCTGGCCCGCCTGCTGCTGGGCCAGCCAGTCGCTCAAGGGCAGCAGGGCGCGGGTGCGCACGACAGCGTCCACGGCCAGCGCGGCCTGAATCAGCGCGGCCAGGCTGGGCTCGGAACCATCCGCCCCGGCCGCTTGCAGCAACTGCCCGTGATGCTTGCGGAAAGCGTCGGCGTAACGGTCGATCACCGTGGCCAGATCCACGCCCTGCGACTGCGCCAGCCCGGCAAAGGACGCCACCAGCATCGACCACTTCAGGGATTGGATGTTGGCGGTATCCAGATACGCCCGATCAGTAAGATTACCGGGAGCGGTTCCCAGCCAGCGGGTATGGAGTCCCAGCAGCAGCGACAGGCGCTTGCGGGCGTACTGGACGCCCGGCAAGCCGCCGCCGATGCTCTCGCCATAACGCACGGCAATGGTGCTGAAGGGCGTCATCGGTATCGCGGTGACCGCGCCCGTGGCGGATACGGTGGCCCAGCTGCTCATGCGGGGATTGACGGTGAGCGGATACCATTGACCGAACACGGCGTCGCCGCATTGCGGCGCCACGCACAGCATCTCGGTGGGATGTTCGGGGTCGGCGGACAGGGCCATGTCCAGGCGGACATAACCGGACGCCGCATCCGGCAGGGTCAGACGGTAATTGCCGGCGGCATCGGTGGTGGCCGAGCCGACCACGGTGTAGCCGGAGGGCTGCCAGCGCGACGCGGTAATCACGGCGTTGCGCACGGTCCCCTGCGCCACCACGCCGTTGATCACCGGGCCCGCAGGCTCCAGGAGCATGCTAAAGGCGGAAAAGGCGGAAAAGGCTTCGACGCTTTCACTGACGTCCGCACTGCCGCCTTCACCGCCGGCCAGGCCGCCGTCATTACACCCCGCGAACAGCAGCGCCGTGGAAAAAGCGGCCAACCTGAAAAGAAAACGCATGGCATTAGCCCCTGTCATTATTATCCGGCGGTGAGCCGCGGCTGATGGGTGACGAAATCCTCGCCGGGTCTGCGTTCCTTCTGGGCGAAAAACGGCCCGGGGTGTACCCCCTTTGCACTGACTATAAATTGATCTTCAACTTTGTCAATGACGAATGAGACGGTCGTGCCAGAAATGCCAGGCAGGTCAAATTCAGAGCGGGTGTCACCTGCCGGTGCCTGACTCTTGACGCCCTCCTGGGGAACAGGGGGGCTGCCCGCAGGGCTGGGGGGGTTCGTGGACGGGCAAGCCAGTAGTGATTTGGCCTCTTTCATCCGCCTGCCGCGGGCCTTCCTTTTGTCTTGGCAAAAGGAAGCAAAACCGTGTCCTTCGCCAAAACTCGCGGGCGGGCAGTTCGCTGCCTTCAGGTCTCGCTTCCGTCTCGCTGTTAACCGGCATGGGGCTCGGAC
>CAZPZK010000012.1:0-19864 GCA_964591095.1 uncultured Moraxellaceae bacterium
GCTACCGCCGCCACCTCGAGGTGGTGCAGGAGGAAGAGGACGGCAGCCTGTGGCACCTGCGCTACCCGCTCGAGGATGGCAGCGGCCAGCTCGTGGTGGCCACCACGCGCCCGGAAACGATGCTCGGCGATACCGCCGTCGCCGTGCATCCCGAGGACGAGCGCTACCGTCACCTGATCGGTTGCAACGTGCGCCTGCCGCTCACGGACCGGCTGATCCCGGTCATCGGCGACGACTATGTCGACCCGGCCTTCGGCACCGGCTGCGTGAAGATCACGCCCGCGCACGACTTCAACGACTACGAGGTGGGCAAGCGCCACGAGCTGCCGCGCATCAACCTGTTCACGATCGACGCCGAGCTGAACGAGAACGCGCCTGCGCCCTACCGCGGCCTGGAGCGCTTCGCGGCGCGCGCGCGCATCGTGGCGGACCTGGAGGCGCTCGGCCTGCTGGAGAAGATAGAGAAGCACCGCCTGAAAGTGCCGCGCGGCGACCGCAGCGGCGTGGTGATCGAGCCCTACCTGACCGACCAGTGGTTCGTGGCCACCAAGGCCCTGGCGGAGCCCGCGATCCGCGCCGTCGAGGACGGGCGCATCGAGTTCGTGCCGAAGCAGTGGGAGAACACCTATTTCGCCTGGATGCGCGATATCCAGGACTGGTGCATCTCGCGCCAGCTGTGGTGGGGCCACCAGATTCCGGCCTGGTACGACGAGGCCGGCAACGTCTATGTCGGGCGCAGCGAGGAGGAGGTGCGCGCGGTCCACGATCTCGGCGACGCGCCGCTGCGCCAAGACCAGGACGTGCTGGACACCTGGTTCTCCTCGGCGCTGTGGCCGTTCTCGACGCTGGGCTGGCCGCGCGACACCGATGAGTTGCGCACCTTCCACCCCACCGACGTGCTGGTGACCGGCTTCGACATCATCTTCTTCTGGGTCGCGCGGATGATGATGATGACCCTGCACTTCATGAAGAACGAGGACGGCACGCCGCAGATCCCGTTCAAGACCGTGTACGTGCACGGCCTGGTGCGTGACTCGGAAGGCCAGAAGATGTCGAAGTCCAAGGGCAACGTGCTGGACCCGCTGGACATCATCGACGGCATCGACCTGGAATCGCTGGTGGCCAAGCGCACCACCGGCCTGATGAAGCCGCAGGACGCCCCGAAGATCGAGAAGGCGACGCGCAAGGAATTCCCTGAGGGCATCAACGCCTTCGGCACCGACGCGCTGCGCTTCACCTTCGCCGCCCTCGCCTCCACCGGCCGCGACATCAAGTTCGACATGAAGCGTGTCGAAGGCTACCGCAACTTCTGCAACAAGCTGTGGAACGCCGCCCGCTTCGTGCTGGGCAATTGCGAAGGCCAGGACGTGGCGGTTGATCACGCCAACTTCGAGTTGAGCGTGGCCGACCAGTGGATCATCAGCCGCCTGCAGCGCGCCGAACAGGCCGTGGCCGAGGCCTTTGCCGCCTACCGCTTCGACCTGGCCGCGCAGGCGATCTATGAATTCGCCTGGAACGAATACTGCGACTGGTACCTGGAACTGACCAAGCCGGTACTGACCGGCGACGCCTCCGCCGCCGCCAAGGCCGGGACGCGCCGCACGCTGGTGCGGGTGCTGGAAACCCTGCTGCGCCTGCTGCACCCGATCATGCCCTTCATCACCGAGGAAATCTGGCAGCGCGTGAAACCGCTGGTGGGCAAGACCGCCGACAGCATCATGCTGGAGGCCTATCCGGTGGCGGACGAAAGCCGGATCAATGTCGAGGCCGAGCAGGATGTGGCCTGGCTGCAGGCCGTGATCAGCGCCATCCGCAACATTCGCGGCGAGCTGAACATCTCGCCGGCCAAGCCGCTGACCGCGCTGTTCGTCAACGGCGGCCGTGCCGACCAGGCCCGCCTGGACCGCTACCGCAGCCAGTTGGCCTTCCTGGCCCGTTTGGAAACCCTGACCTGGGTGGAGGCCGGGGCTGAACTGCCCTTCGCCGCCACCAAGCTGATTGGCGACATGAACCTGCTGGTGCCGCTGAAGGGCCTGATTGATGCCGACGCCGAAGCCGCACGCCTGCGCAAGGAACTGGACAAGCTGGAGAAGGAAACCGGCCGTCTGGCGGGCAAGTTGGAAAACCCGGCATTTGTTGACAAGGCACCGGCCGATGTAGTGGCCAAGGAGCAGGAGAAGCTGGCGGCGGTGAAAGCGGAAATCGCGACGCTGAAGGAACAGCTGGTGAAGGTGGAGGCGCTGTAATATTCCCGATATCGTAACGTATAAGTGAATTTTTTCTTTGGGAGAAAAGTTAAATCGAGACTTGATAACCTGACAGGTGATGCAAGCCTCGATTTAACAGCTTTCAGCTTTCAAAGAATCCATTGCAGACCCATTACAACAATTACACATCCAGCATCCATCATGAATTGTTAGTAACCACTCTTACCAGCCGTACATTACAACTAAATCGTTTTGATGCCGTGTCACACATACCTAATTCCAAATCCAGAAAATACGCAAAATGATCTATAAATTCATCTTCAGTTCCTGACCAAAAATTTCGTTTTACCTTCAACCACTGTTCGATAACATCAACCTCAAAGCTATTCAATAAATCCTCTATCTCACGCTCGGTTGGCAATCGCCAATCATGAAAACCACACCATCCACTTTCATTTACTTCTTGTTCCCACATACATGCTGTATCCCACTGGACACGGCCTGATGGGTTTGGAAAATCTACCGTTGATAAGATGTTGACCGCCCACATCAAACCGCTTTTTGCATCGCATACCGCCGCCCAATAACTGGCATCTGCCGGTAGCCTGAGACCATTATCATCAACCTTGTACCAGCCCGAAACGCGACGAACTGGAGTTTTGTCAGAGGCGGGCTGTATAGGACAGGCCGGTGCTTCAAACTCTACGGGCTCGGGTGACTCAATCACCCTTCCCAATAGTTGGTCAATGCTGCGGCGCTGCTGCGCCCACTTCCTTTTGCCTGCCTCATCCAGATGATAGGCCCACTTTTTGATTTGTTCATCACGAATTATTTGCTGGACTGATTTTAATACCCACTCGCCGCCATACATAAACGATTGCCGCTCGCCAAAAAAGACATTGGTTTTATCGGGCCGCACATCAAAAATCCGGTCCAACACAAACACCAGTTCGCTTTGCCAGAAACGGTTGTGATCCTGAATCCATTCATAAGGCAACTCCCGCAAACCCTCCAGAGTCCAACGCGCTTGCGTAAAGAGTTGCGTGGCGTATTCTTCCTTAAGTATTCTCAACTCACTCTGTTTTCCACGGAAAAATTCAACCAAACAATACTTGCCGATATGGAAAATTCCAACCTCACAACCCGCGCGATGTTCGCCCAGCACCGAGACATTGGCGCCCACCTCCAGAGACTTATCTTCCTCCCGCAAGACCTCCAGCGTTTCAGACGGCAGCAAGAAGCGCACCTGCTGGAACTGCTGTTGGTAGTTCTGCCAGTAAGTCACCCGGCGATCCAACTGGTTTTTCTCCTGCTCCTCCTTTTTGGGGTCATCCAGAATTTTCGGCAAGGCATCAATAATGCGTCGCGACCAGCGCTGGAAGTCCCGGAAACTGACCGACCGCAACCACTGCTCCAAGCGCTGCCGCTGCAAGTCGGTCAGGCCATTGCGCCACAGGGCATCGCTGTTCCTCTGTCGGAACCAGATTTCCAATTCCGGCCAGCTTTCCTGGGTTGCCTGCATTTTCTGCCGGATGACTTCATCCTCCAAAATCACTTGGGCCACCTGCAGACTGCGCGTAAAATCCAGATCCGCCAACACCTGCGGCAATCCCGTCTGCCGCGCCAAACCCGTTCGCCGACCCGGCTTCAACCCGGCCCAACCGGCAATCCAGAACGGCAGAGCAGCCTCCGCCACCGGCAACCGCCCCAACAGCTTCAACCGCCGTAAATATTGCACTGGCAAGTCGGCATCATGAGCCTTGATAATCACATCAGCCAAACCCTGGGCATCCTCATTGGCCAAACACATCAGAACGCGGGCTTGCGATTTATCCGGCCATTGCAGCAATAACCGGGTCTTCAGATCGTTACTCAGCAAGCGGATCAACGGGTCTGGGCCGGGCCATTTTTCCTTATTGGCCAGCAACACCCGATACAGCGCGATCTGCCGCAGATCGCTTTGATGCACAATCGAGTTCCATAAATGGCGCACAACCCTTTCCGCCGGTTCGCGCTCCCATGCCTCACTGTCCCAGACCAGCAAGGAGAACAACTCCACCGCCGCCAGTGTCGTACTGCCTCTGGATAAGCGCTCAAACAATTCCTCAGGCTCTTCGACAAGATCCAGTCCATCGCCCCCTCCGGTAACACCGGACTCTGCGAGTGGGCGAGATAAATTGCGAGCCAAGGCAGCACAGTGATCACTCAGGGATACGCTGTTGACAAAATCGAAACGGGGAAGTGGAAACATGGGGACACCGCCTTACCTTAACGCTTGAGCATCCGGCGATTGACTGACCGTCGCTTTTTGCCACTGCTCAAACTCACCCCGGAACTGGAAGCGGAAAATCACTTTCCGGTCCCCGGCATCATCCTGGTCCTGGCGGGCATCCACGCGCCCACGCCCCATCGGAGTCAATTTGTGCAGCAGTCCGTTTTTATATTCAAAAACCGGCATTGTATAAATATAGTCCGTCACGGCATTGGCGCGCCCCAAGCTCAGACGCATATTATGCAAATCGCTACCCGCCAGACTGGTATGCCCCTCAACGGCCAAACGGGTCACCTCATTGGCTACCGCCGGATTGCTCATGATGGCCGTGGCATACACCGGGATGAACCTGTCAAGAAACGCCCTCCCCTCAGGCTTCAACTCGGCGGAGTTCTGGTCAAACAGCAAGGACTCCGTGATGCTGATGTCACCGGTCTTGGGATCGAGTTGCACGGCGATTCCGTTGCGATCCAGCGCATCCTTGACGCTTTTGATGATAACGATTCTGGACTGGTTGGCCTGCAACAGCGCCGCCAGGCACAGCACCAGAAAAATCAGCATCAAGCCCGTCATCAAATCACCCAAGGCAATCCAGGTAGTGGCTTCGTAGCTTTCCTCGCTGTCGTCATCGGGGAGTTCCATCAACGGCTCTCCTTCACGGCATTAAAGGCATTCAAAGCGCCCGCCAAGGCCCCGGTAGCCACCTGTAGGCGGCCCGCCACCTTGGACAGACCTTCATCCAGATTACTGAATGCCGTCACATAACGCGCATTCAGCATTTCAAAGGACTTCGTGAAATTGGCCGGCAGCGACTGCCCCAGCGTTTCCAGCGCCTGATTGACTCCCTTCAATTCTTCGGCGCTGCGACGCAAGCCGCGATCAAAGCTTTCCGTCGCATCCGCCAACCCGAGTGAAATCACCTCAATCTTCGCCAGGACTCCGCCCTCGGCGCCGGTAATCGCCGCCTGCATCCGGGAAATCATTTCCTGCACATTCCGGACTTCCTGTAGTGAATCCCGCAGGCTTGTATTCAACGAATCCTGTTGCCGCGACGCATTCGCAAAGGCGTCATTGATTTCCTGAACCACCCGCGACAAACCTGCACGTTGTTCCCCAATGGTTTGCTCAAGCTGGGTATTCTGCTTGGTGAAAAATTCGTCCAGACGCAAGCTGTATTCCTCGCGGAAGCGCTCCAGCGCCAACTCCAACTCTTGGCGGGTATTTAGCAGTTTTTCGTCGATATCTCCGAGAGTGGCCCGCAGATTATCTGCCGCTTGATTCATCAGATCATGGGCATGCTGGCCAATACCTTGAATTTGCCCCACCAGCGCCGTCAATTGCCCGGCAAGTGCCTGTCCGAACCGATCGAACAACAGCCCCAGACGATCCTGGCTTTCCGCAAAGCGGGACAGTAGCGCGGATTGCATATCCTGCATTTGATCCGCTGACAGCTGCATAACTTGAGTCACACTTTCCGTCATGCCCTCTGTAGCCACCGTGATCTGCTCCACCATGGCGTCAGTGGCCTTGGTCATGCCTGATTCGATGGCCGGTTGAATACGGCTGATGTTCTCATTGAGGGTGGCATTAAAACCGGACAGGATTTGCTGCATGTTCTGCTGTGAGTCGTGCATATCCTTCAGCAAGCGACCTTGAAACTCTTCCATGCCGGATACCGTGTTGCCCATCCGCTCGGTCAACATCTCCATCTTGTCCGTTGTATGGTGCATGCCTGCTGTTGCGCCCTCCACAGCGTCAATAAGCTTCTCGGTATTCGCGTTCGTTCGGTTGACGGACTCCGCCAGCGGAATCAGTACCTCCTCACGCATTTGCGCCAACGCCTGCTGAATCATTTCGCCGCCGTTTTTGGCAAGGCTTTGCTCGATGCGCTCAAACACCGGCGTGATTCCCGCCGTGATGCCGTCCGTGATGGTTTTGGCCAAGTGATTGGCGTCAAAACTGCCGCTGAACTTCATCAATGCCTGGGATGCAAGTGTCAGACTCTCTGCAATCGTGTCCATTTTTAGGGCTTGTACAGCAATGGCTGCTTCAACCTTCTGCATTCTCTCCGCTGAAGCCTCTACGGCCGGCCGCTGCCTTTTCAATTCATCAGCGGACTGTTCCAGCGCCGCCAATTGCCGTGCTTGTTGACTTTCATGTACTTCTTGAGCAGCTTCGCGGCGCTTTAACTGCGCCGTCTGCGCCAACCGCCGCTGTTTCTCACCTACCCATGCGGAGAAAGGCATAAACAGGATCGCTGCAGCAATACCCAGCAAGGAATACTGAAAAACCTGCTTTAATTCACTGACGACTTGAGCCAAGCCCTTGGTGGCGGCTTCCGGTCGACTGCCAAAGTCATCGGGAAGACTCGCAAAGCCAACAGTCAAACCGATGAAGGTTCCAAGCAACCCCAAGGCCGTCATCACACTGGGAGCAATACGATGAAGTGCTGCCAATCGGTGAAGAAAACGGCTTTGAGGCCCCTTGTACAGGGGACTTAAAGCCAAAACATAGGTCAATACGAACCACAAACCTACGATAAGAATAACCGACTCAAAATAAGGCTTTATGATTTTCAGCACAGCTAGCACATCAAACGAAACAAGCAAACCCTGCATTACAATTTCTCCAGAAAAGTTCAATCAGTAAGAACGGAATTTCCACCCCGCCGGTCCAGAACAGACTCGGGTAGATGGCAAACTGTTCTCCCCGATGGCAAGAGGTGCAAGCTATAGATAACCCCACCCCCAGCCTTGGCCGTCTCCGCATCATCCACCGTGAGCGCCACTTTCTCACCGGCATAACGCAAGAGCAACAGTTGGGCATCATCTTTTGCGCTTTTCAGCACGGCCGCCAAGGGCGCAAGAGCCGAGCTATCTTTCGACCACTTCCACAATTGGTTAAGCGCCTGAACCTGATCGGCGACCACCAAACAATCGGCTTCGGAAAGCAAAACGGGAGGAGGCATGCGGGAAGTCCATTCTTATCGGTGTCTGTTTTGACTCTAACAAACGAGAAAACAACCAACAAGCTGACTGGTCAATACACTTGCCTTTGTCGACAAGGCACCGCCCGATGTGGTGGCCAAGGAGCAGGAGAAGCTGGCGGCGGTGAAAGCGGAAATCGCGACGCTGAAGGAGCAGTTGGTGAAGGTGGAGGCGCTGTAAGCCTCTGCACCACGAAATAAGAAAAGGCCCTGACGGGCCTTTTCTTATTGAAGCATTCAGGCTCGCAACCGGCGCGTCTTGAAGGTATTCCACCCGTTCTCGGTCATGCCGATCAGGAAAGACACCAAGCCCGACTCATTCGGCTTCGGCTCGCAGCCGTTGGCCATGCGCCGCAATTGGCGGGAATACCAGGCCACTTCCATCAACGCCATCTTGTCGATGGGCTTGATGCCGGTCTTGATCGGCTTCACCGCATACCGCGGCTGCTGCCCGGACAACAACCGGTTCGGCACTTCCGGCTCGATCGCCAGCGACCGGGCGATGCCGACGAAATCGACCGCACCGCTGGTAATGGCTTCACTCATGCCCTCGGCAGAGCGAAAACCACCGGTAACCATCAGCGGGGTTTTCACCGCTTGCCGCGCCTTCTCGGCGAATTCCAGGAAATAGGCCTCGCGACGACGGGTGGAGTCCTTGACCGGCACCTCCTTCACGCCGGCCATGGCCGGGGCTTCATACGTGCCGCCGGAAATCTCGATCAGGTCGATGCCGGCATCCGACAGCGCGCGGATTACGTCCAGCGATTCCTCCTCAGTAAATCCGCCCTTCTGGAAATCCGCCGAATTCAGCTTGATGCCGACCGGGAAATCCGGACCCGTCCGGGCGCGGATGGCCTTGAACACCTCCAGCACGAAACGGCGGCGGTTTTCGGCATTGCCGCCCCATTGGTCGGTGCGCTGATTGTGGTGGCCGGACAGGAACTGGCTGACCAGATAGCCGTGCGCCCCGTGAATCTGCACGCCGCTGAAACCCGCCTTTTGGGCAATGGCGGCGGTGCGGCCGAAACGGGCGATGATGTCCAGGATTTCCACCTCGGTCAGCTCGCGCGGGGTGGCGAAAAAGGCGGCGATTTCCTTGCCAAACGGAATGGCGGACGGGGCGACGGACTCGGCATTCAGGCCTTTCGGCACCTGCTTGCCGGGGTGATTGATCTGCATCCACAACTGCGTGCCGTTGCGGGTGCCGGCGGCGGCCCATTGCTTCAGCAGCTCCAGATCACTTTCATCTTCCAGCGCCACGTTGTTCGGCTCGCCCAGCGCGCGGCGGTCAATCATGACATTGCCGGTGATCAGCAGCCCGATGCCGCCGTCCGCCCAGCGCCGGTAAAGGTTCGCCAAACCCACTGTCACGTGGTTGTCGGTGGTGCCCAGAGCCTCGCTCATCGCCGATTTGGCGAGGCGGTTCTTTACCACCGCGCCATTGGGCAAGGTAAAGGATTGGCCAAGAATCTGGGCGGGGGACAAGCTGGAAGTCATCATCTATCTCCGGGCTAGGGACCGTCATGCGGTGCAATGGCCAAAACATACCCTTTAGTTTGAAAGTTGTCAAACTATAAACTTGTTCCCGCCAGGTCTGGCATCAGACTATCCAGAAAATTCAGTCTCCGCCGTACTCTCCAGCGGCTTGCAGGGAAAGTTGTGACCGACCACAAAAAAACCACAACTTAAGAATCACTTGCAAAATGAAGGTGCTATGCTCAGTCCAGTAGATGCTGTTGAGCATCCGGCCGTTTGGACACACGGTCCGCCATTACAAGGAGACACCTCATGAAAACTCTCGACAGGTACGGCATCCTGCCGCTGGACGCCATCGGTGCCCTGCAATTGGGCCAAAAGAGCGAAGCCGTGAGAATTGTCCGCCAGCAGCTCGGGGTCGACCGGTCAGCGGCTGACGAACTGGTTGATTACTACCTGCGCCGACATCCGGTCAGCTTCATGCCCGGCGCCGAAAGCCGTTCCCGCACCCCGTGGCTATTGCCCGCATTACTCAGTCTCTGCGCCTGCGGCATCTGCGTGCTCACTCTCTTGCGCTGAGGCACCGAAACCGCCGGTGGTCCGGCCCGGTGAGTCGTTGCCGCCGGCAAGAATGGCGGCAACCTCGGGTGAGGCATAAAAGCCTTCCAGTTGACGCCGCAACAACGTCTCCAGCATGCCGCGCCGATACAGAACGGCAATGACTGGCGGCCCGAAACGCATTGCTTGCTCCACCATGATCTCGTGATCGATGCCTACCTCGGCCAGCAAGTCATAGAGCCTGGTATTGCCGTACTTATTGAAGAAAGTGTCTATGCCCGCATCGATGATGGCGCGGACATAATCAGTCTGCCGCAACTCCCGCCAGTACTCATAGCCCATGACAAAGAACTCTTCCAGATCCAGCGCCGTGATCTGATGCAGTCCCTTGGCAATCGGTCGTGTCTTGAGGTTGTCCCAGATATCCAGAATGCTGTCGCGCAATCGGGTGTCTGCCAGCTCCAGCAGGGTTTGGCCGCTGCCGGCCAGCAAGCCCTGCAGCGCGCGGCGCAGATAGGCGTGCAGCCGGACTTCCAAGGCCTCTTCAACATCCCCCGGCAGGGATTGCAGCGCGCTCCGCCCCAGCCGGACCAGGGAACGCGCGCCCGGCAGGCGCGTGGTGGCGACCGCGTGATCGAGATAACCGCGCACGCCCTGCTCCAGCAGCGAGGTCGCCAGCTCCGCATACAGCGGATTGCTGATCAGCTCCCGCACCAGACGCTCGCGTACTTCGCGCAGCTCCAGCACCTTGTCGAGAAATTCCTCGAAGGCGGCATCGGAAAGGATGTCGCCCGGCGTGGTCTGCCCGTGAATGGGGTGGCCATGAATTGCGCGCGCCACCGACGCCACCAGTTCGAGCACACCGCTCCCCAAATCCAGCTCCAGCGCGAACTGATAGACCACCTGCCGGATCAGTTTCGGCTTCATCACCTGATTCAAGGTCAGCCGCCGGGCATTCCGCAGATCAGCCTCCAGTTCGGCGCGGACCCAGGCCTCATAGCCATCACCGGTCAGGCGGCGGATCATGTAGGCGACCTGGGCGTTCAGCAGGGCTTCGGCGCGGGGAGACAACGGTGTTCCGTTCATGAGGCGACAATCCAAGGGAGGAGTGGCGCTCATTCTAGCGGCACAATCCGCGGAAACCTATTGGTCAGGCCGAAATTAGCGGCATGAAAATGGCGACCCGGAGGTCGCCTTGCCCTAACCGCTCGCGACGGCTCACTTGCCGTAGCGGGACGCCATCTTTTCCAGCGAAATCGGCTGGATGCGGCTGGCGTTGCCCGCCGTGCCAAAGGCCTCATAGCGGTCAATGCAGATATCGCGCATGGCGGTGATGGTCTTGGCGAAGTACTTGCGCGGGTCGAATTCGGCCGGGTTTTCCGCCAGGAAGCGGCGGATGGCGCCGGTGGAGGCCAGGCGCAGGTCGGTGTCGATGTTGACCTTGCGCACGCCGTGCTTGATCGCTTCGACGATCTGCTCGACCGGCACGCCGTAGGTTTCCTTGATGTCGCCGCCATACTGGTTGATCAGCGCCAGCCAGTCCTGGGGCACCGAGCTGGAGCCGTGCATCACCAGATGGGTGTTGGGAATGCGGGCGTGGATTTCCTTGATGCGGTCGATGGCCAGGATGTCGCCGGTGGGCGGACGGGTGAACTTGTAGGCGCCGTGCGAGGTGCCGATGGCGATGGCCAGGGCATCCACGCCGGTATCGGCCACGAAGCTGGCGGCTTCCTCGACACTGGTCAGCAGTTGCGAATGGTCGAGCACGCCTTCCGCGCCAACGCCGTCTTCTTCCCCGGCCTGACCGGTTTCCAGCGAACCGAGGCAGCCGATTTCCCCTTCCACCGACACGCCGCAGGCATGGGCCAGGTCGACCACGGTCTTGGTGACGCGGACGTTATAGTCGTAATCGGTCGGCGTCTTACCGTCTTCGGCCAGCGAACCGTCCATCATCACCGAGCTGAAACCCAGCTGGATGGAACGTTGGCAAATGGCCGGGCTGGTGCCGTGATCCTGGTGCATCACCACCGGGATATGCGGGAATTCCTCGATGGCGGCGAGGATCAGGTGGCGCAGGAACGGCGCCCCGGCGTACTTGCGGGCACCGGCGGAAGCCTGGACGATGACCGGGGAATCGGTCTTGTCGGCGGCTTCCATGATGGCGCGCATCTGTTCGAGGTTATTGACGTTGAAGGCCGGGATGCCGTAGCCGTACTCGGCGGCGTGGTCCAGCATCTGGCGCATGGAAATCAGAGCCATGTTATCGGTTCTCCCTTATGTAGCGTGACGGGCAGATCAGGGTGACCGGCGGCCTCGTTGCCGCCGGTCCGGAAAATTACAGGGTGTGGCGCTTCGCCGCCTGCTGCAGCGCTTCCACGGCGGGCAGGGTCTTGCCTTCCACGAATTCGAGGAACGCGCCGCCGCCGGTGGAAATGTAGGAAATCTGGTCGGCGACGCCGTACTTGTCAATGGCCGCCAGCGTGTCACCGCCACCGGCAATGGAGAAGCCCTGGCTGTTGGCTATGGCCTTGGCCAGCGTCTTCGTGCCTTCGCCGAACTGGTCGAACTCGAACACGCCGACCGGACCGTTCCAGAGGATGGTCTTGGCGGACTTGATGAAGTTGGCGAAGCGGGCGGCGGTCAGCGGGCCGATGTCGAGGATCATGTCGTCATCCTCCACTTCCTTCAGCGCCTTGATGATGGCGGGCGCATCGGCGGCGAAGGCCTTGGCGGTCACCACGTCTTCCGGCAGCGGCACGCTGACGCTGCGGGCGATTTCCTTGGCGGTATCGACCATGTCGGCCTCGTACAGCGACTTGCCGACCTTGTAACCGGCGGCGGCCAGGAAGGTGTTGGCGATGCCGCCGCCGACAATCAACTGGTCGCAGACATCGGACAGCGACTTCAGCACGTCCAGCTTGGTGGAGACCTTGGAGCCGGCGACCACCGCGATCATCGGCGCGGCGGGGTTGTCGAGGGCCTTGGCCAAGGCCTCCAGCTCGGCGGCCAGCAGCGGACCGGCGCAGGCAATGGGGGCGAATTTGGCAACGCCGTGGGTGGAAGCCTCGGCGCGGTGGGCGGTGCCGAAGGCGTCCATCACGAACACATCGCACAGGGCGGCGTATTTCTGCGCCAGCTCGTCGTGGTTCTTCTTCTCGCCCTTGTTGAAGCGGACGTTCTCGAACAGCACGACTTCACCCGGCTGCAGGCTGAAGCCGTCGACATAGTTGCCGACCAGCGGCACCGGGCGGCCCAAGGCTTCGCTCAGATAGTCAGCCACCGGCTGCAGCGAGTTTTCGGCGGAGAACTCGCCTTCGACAGGACGGCCGAGGTGCGAGCAGACCATCACCGCCGCGCCCTTTTCCAGCGCCAGGCGGATGGTGGGCAGCGAGGCGACGATGCGGGCGTCGCTGCTGATCTTGCCGTCCTTGACCGGGACGTTCAGGTCTTCACGAATCAGGACACGCTTGCCGCTCAGGTCGAGATCGGCCATTTTCAAGACGGACATGAACCACTCCTCAATTTCTAGTTGATTGCTAACCCGGCCAGCACGCCGCACAAATCCAGCAGGCGGTTGGCATAACCCCACTCGTTGTCGTACCACGCCAGGACCTTGGCCTGACGACCCACCACCCGGGTTTCGGTGGCGTCAAAAAACAGCGATTGCGGCAGGTGGTTGAAGTCGCTGGACACCAGCCACTCGTCGCAATACCCGAGGATTTCCCCGTAACGGCCCGCCGCGTGGTCGCGGAACAGGGCGTTGATCACATCCACCGTCACCGGTTCACGGGTGACGAAATTCAGGTCAATGGCGGCGACATTCAGCGTCGGCACGCGGATGGAATAGCCATCGACGCGACCCGCCATGTGCGGCAGCACCCGCTTCAGCGCCCCGATACTGCTGGACGTGGTGGGAATGACGTTGTGCCCCGCCGCCCGCCCGCGCCGCCAATCCCGATGTGTCCGGTCGAGGACCATCTGGTCGGTGGTCACGGCATGGATTTCCGTCATCAGCGCCGACTCCAGCCCGAAGGCCTCGTCCAGAATCTGCACCAGCGGCACCAGCGCGTGGGTGGTGCAGGACACGCTGGACAACACCCGGTCTTCGGCCCGCACCGTGTGGTGGTTGACGCCGTAAACCACCGTCGCATCCACTTCATCAAACGGCGCTGCGCCAATAATGACCTTGCCTGCTCCGGCGCGCAGATGACGCGCGGCCTCGTCGCGGGCGCGGAACTGGCCGGTACACTCCAGCACGACATCCACGTTCAGCTCAGCCCAGGGCAAATGTTCCGGCTCCGCTGCGCTGAACAGCCGGATACGGTGCGGGCATTCGCAGCCTTTCGCCGCCAGCACCAGCTCGTCGCCCTCCAGTTCCGCCGCGCCGTGCAGACGGCCGTGCGTGCTGTCGTAGCGGGTCAGGTGCGCCAGTGTCGCCGCATCACCCAGATCGTTGATGGCGACGAATTGCAGGCTGGCCGGACAGCCGCGCTCCAGCCACGCCCGCACCACGTTGCGACCGATGCGGCCGTAGCCGTTGATGGCGACGCGGAGCGGACGGACAGCGGTCATTTAGGCGATGACGTCCTGCACGGCCTGCACCACCGCTTCCACCGTAATGCCGAAATGCTTGTAGAGGTCCTTGATCGGAGCCGACTCGCCGAACGTGGTCATGCCGATGACCTTGCCGTCCAGACCGGCGAACTTGTACCAGTAGTCGGCATGGCTGGCTTCCACCACGACCCGGGCGCGCACCTGCGACGGCAGCACCTTCTCGCGGTAGGCGACATCCTGGGCCATGAACGTATCCACGGACGGCAGCGACACCACGCGCACGCCCTTGCCCTGGGCGGTCAGCGCCTTTTGCGCCTGCATCGCCAGGTCGATCTCGGAGCCGGTGGCGATGATGATCGCTTCCAGCACGCCGGTTTCCGGCGACAGCACGTAACCGCCCTTGCTGATGTTTTCCACCTGCAGCGCGTCACGCTCCAGGTGCGGCAGGTTCTGGCGGGAGAAGACCAGGCAGGTCGGGCCGTCGGCGCGCTGGAGGGCGGCCTTCCAGGCGACGGCGGACTCGACGGCGTCGGCCGGACGCCACACCGACATGTTCGGCGTGCCGCGCAGGCTGGCCAGCTGCTCGACGGGCTGGTGGGTCGGACCGTCTTCGCCCAGACCGATGGAGTCGTGGGTGTAGACCTGGATGACGCGCTGCTTCATCAATGCGCTCATGCGCACGGCGTTGCGGGCGTATTCCATGAAGATCAGGAAGGTGGCGCCATAGGGAATGAAGCCGCCGTGCAGGGCGACACCGTTCATGATGGCGCTCATGCCGAACTCGCGGACACCGTAGAACACATAGTTGCCGGCGGCGTTTTCCTGGATGCCGTGACAGCCCTTCCACAGGGTCAGGTTGGAACCGGCGAGGTCGGCGGAGCCGCCCAGCAGTTCCGGCAGCAACGGGCCGAAAGCGTTCAGGGCGTTCTGCGAAGCCTTGCGGGAAGCGATGGTTTCCCCCTTGGCGGCCACTTCCTGGATGTAGGCGTTGGCCTGCAGGTCGAAGGACGGAGGCAGCTGGCCCTTCAGGCGACGATCCAGTTCTTCCGCCAGCTCGGGGTGGGCCTTGCGGTAGGCGTCATAGAGCGACTGCCAGGTCTGTTCCAGCGCTTCGCCGCGGGCGCGGTTGTCCCAGGCTTCGTAGATGTCTTCCGGAATCTCGAAGGAGCCGTGTTCCCAGCCCATCGCCTCGCGGGTCAGGGCGATTTCCGCCGCGCCCAGCGGTGCGCCGTGGCAATCCTCCTTGCCCTGCTTGTTCGGCGAGCCACAGCCGATCACGGTCTTGCAGATGATCAGTGTCGGTCGCTGGCTGTCGGCATGGGCCTGGATGATGGCGCTGCGCACGGCTTCGCTGTCATGACCGTCGATGGGGCCGAGCACCTGCCAGTTGTAGGCTTCGAAGCGCTTGGCGGTGTTGTCGGTGAACCAGCCTTCCACTTCGCCGTCGATGGAGATGCCGTTATCATCGTAGAAGGCGACCAGCTTGCCCAGCTTCAGGGTACCCGCCAGCGAGCAGACTTCGTGGGAGATGCCTTCCATCAGGCAGCCGTCGCCAAGGAAGCAGTAGGTGAAGTGGTCGATGACCGGGAAGCCTTCGCGGTTGAACTGCGCGGCCAGCGTCTTCTCGGCCAGCGCCATGCCGACGGCGTTGGCGATGCCTTGCCCCAGCGGGCCGGTGGTAGTCTCGACGCCGGGGGTGTAGCCGTATTCGGGATGGCCGGGGGTCTTGCTGTGCAGCTGACGGAACTGCTTGAGGTCGTCGATCGACAGGTCGAAGCCGCTGAGGTGCAGGAGCGCGTACTGCAGCATGGAGCCGTGGCCGTTGGACAGCACGAAGCGGTCGCGGTTGGTCCAGCCGGGGTTGGCCGGGTTGTACCGCATCACGCCGCGCCACAGCACTTCCGCAATGTCCGCCATGCCCATCGGGGCGCCGGGGTGACCGGAATTGGCTTGTTGGACGGCATCCATGGCCAGGGCGCGGATCGCATTGGCGAGACGACGTTCAGGGAGGGCGGCAGCGGTCATAAAAGACTCCAGAGCGGGCTTTCGGAGGAAAGGCGCAATTGTCGCCGAATTGGGGTGGAGGGGCAAATGCTAACTGACAGTTTGAGCAGTATTACGGGTCTGCGCTCAGTCCGGACAGGTGGCGGTCCAGAGTCAACAACTTCAAGCCATGCGCACGCGCCGTCCCCAATATCAGGGCATCCGGCAGCTTAACCCGGCGCTGGCGGCGGATATGGATAGCCTCTTCCTCGACTGACTCACTCAGCGGCAGCGCCCGCATGGCGGAAAGCAGCGCCCGGACCGTTATTTCATCTTCCTGGGTCAACGCCGGAAAGCTCAACAGTTCAATGCGGGTAATGACACTGTAAGCGCAGTCCGGCAAGACCAGCGCATATTCCTCCAGCATGTGCAACGCCTCTGGATTCCGCTGCTGCAGGCCGATCAGAAAACAGGTGTCGAGCAGGTACTTACCACTCATCACGCAGGGTCCGCTGAAGCACTACCGGATCGCCCTCGAAACTGGTCACGGCAGGCAGGCCCGCCAGCAGATCCGCCAGCCGGACCGGTCCGGAAGAGGGGGCTATTCCCTGTATCAAGGCCTCATAGGTGGCCGCCGGCACCAGATACGCCGTGGGCCGGTTGTGATTCAGGATGGCAATGACTTCCCCGTTGGCTCCGGCGATCAGGGCGCTGGGGTTCTTCTTCAACTCGGAGATGCTGGCCGACAGGCGGGCTTGCAGAGCTTCCATGATCAGACCTCAAAAAAGGACTCATTTCAGGTCATTTTAGCAGCCCGATCGTAACTCTCAATTAAAAATAGCGCGACCTCCCATTGGCTGCTTCTCACCTCTCAGGGCAAATATCAATTTTCGGAGAGCCTGGGTAAGCCCCCTGCATACCTGGGACCACATAGCTCCGAGATGCTTCGGCTGCTGGAGGCACAACCGTACACATCGTGAAACTGGTAACCATACCAACAGCATCAATCCGGACATCCATCAAAGCGACCGGCTTGACTGACAAATTCGATGCGGATGCCACTTCCATCTGATAAGCCAGCACGCAGTCTCCCAGTTGAGGATGCATTCCCAACTCCATTCGCACCACGGTGTCAGGGTTTGCGCGGATAGCCTCGATTTTACATCTGAAATATTCCAGAATGCGCTGAGCACCGACCATCGTATCCATTACGCTCTGAGAGTCATACGTGGCGGAATCGGCAATTGCCCCTTCCAACCATGTCACATCCAGCAGGTTGAAGGCTCTTGCATAGCGCAACAATACCTCCCCTTTCAGGGCGCTAGCTGTCTCAGACAACCAAATTTTCTCCCGATCAGTGACCAGCAAAGGCCGACGAACGCTTGGCCGCGGAATGTCTTTTAGTTCAGCTGATGACTCTTCTGTCGCTGATTCCGCCACTGTTTCCGGCAAAGAGGATTCAATGTCCTCGCGAATACCCGTCCACGGATTAATATATTTGGACTCCAATGCATCCCAAATGCTGTCATCCTTATTATCAATCATCCGGTCACGCCGGTAATCAGCATGACTCCACGCCGACCCAACACTGTACGGCTGTTCATCGTCATAACACTGGATCGAAGGATCAGCTCCGACATCCAGTAAACGGGTAACAACTGCGGCTGTCGCATTCAGGGACGCTTCGGTAAGCGCGGTGCACTCATTAGGTGCCGCCCAATCGGGGTGTGCGCCTGCAGCCAACAAACAATCCACCATCCGGATTTTTTCTGAATCCGACGGCCCCAATGTATCGCAGTCAATCCGGTATTTTTCGTCGGACACCCAAGGTCGCCTATCGGCCCACCAGAAATTAATGGCTTCCTGCAAGGGCGTGTTATCCCTGCCATTCATCACATTGGGATCGGCTCCAGCGGCCAGCAAAGCTCTGACCTGTTCAATTTCATACCGGCCCAACGCTGCAAAAAGGGCTAGCTCCTTCTCAGTCATCGGCTTGCGAATACACTCCCAGTTCAGCGGGTACAACTCCGGCAACGAGACCTCCACCAACATTTCTGCGGCCCATTCAGCCCGGCAACTTCGCAGTTGTGTCTCTACCGGAAAAGATTTACCTGTGCTGACAATCTGGCGAACCTCTTCCCATGTGGAAATATCCGTGCAAGGGCGATCCACTACAATGTCCACAATCACCTTTTCACGACCACCTACCGTTACGCCGTCCCGCTTCCAGCAGGCCTGGAAGGATTCCGGCACCTTGACCTTCCCTGAACGCGCCAAACCATAAAATCGGCTGTGCATCCACTGACTGGCGGCAACTGCCTGCCTACCGGGGAAATGTATCCGCCTCTCCCCCACCAAAGGCCCCTCCTCAATCAAATAGTCGGTAAAGCCCGGATACCGTTGGTGCGCCTCCTGCAAAACTTGCGCATACACAGCCACGGCATAATCCATAAACAGCGGGCGCAAACGGGGCTCAAAATAGGCCGGTTTTCCTTCCCAAACCCCATCAAAGGAATGGGAGGTGTTATATCTTTTGTCCGTATCCTGCAGTTGGCACAAGGCGAAGCGGCCTAGATCCAGCACTGGCGGATCAAGCCTGCGCCTCATCACCCGGATCCGTTTCAGCTTCTGCAATTGCTCCAGGGTATATTGCTGTGTCCATACAAATGCATTTCGTATCGCCATCTTGACTACCCTCTTCGCATCGGCACAATCGGGGGGAGTGAATCCAGCACTTCAACCACAAACATCCCCACCTCCGGTTCTCGGCTGGCTCGCGGCCCGGCCACGTTCAATACGGCGATGACATGCGATCCCAACCAGCCTTTGAGTTGGGATCGCCATGGCATTCCCGGATGCAGATGCAACCATGGCTTGCCAAGCCGATCGGCAAAGAGTGCCGTCGTCCGACTGCCGCCCGTCAGTTCCTCCCCCAGCGTCACAATTAACGTGGCATCTGAGTCACGCACATTTGCCTTGGTACGCCGACGATAGCTGCCGCCATCAGGAACCTCCTGAAGCTGATATGCCGGGGGAATGATGCCGTCCTCCGCTTTGCGCCCCGCCGGACACCATCCGCCATGAGGGACTCCATTCTTGATGGCCCAGTCCAGCGCGGCTCGGTCGGTGCCGGATTGACCGCCTGAGACGATCTTTTCAATATTCACGGTGCAAGGCCTGTTGATGCGAAGCCAGTCCGCCAGTGGAGACAAATCCAGTCGGCGCAGATCAGACCAACGCGGGTAGCACTCTTCGTCCTGTTCATACTCCCACCACAATCGCGATGACCAGTTGCGAGGCTCAAAATCATGCCGGATGAAATCCCGTAAGCGACGATAGAATTCGGCCACCAGCGCATAGCGCTCAACCCGGCACACCAACTCACGCTGATAGCTCAGACTGCTATCCTCTGGCGAGAACACCGACTTTTCGACACGGAATTCGATCAGACTCCCGTTGAAGGGAAGGACGGTGAGCCGGGTAAAGACCCCCTCTTCGTTAATGTATAACGGCATGGCAAACCGCCCTTCCGTCACATCCCGCAACCAGACTACAAAATCGGCGAATGGATCAAAAACCTCGGACAAATGCACAATGTGATTCTGGTTGAAGGTCGTGGTCAGCAGCACCATTTGCACCCACCCGGCACTTGCCTTGGAGAAGCATATGGTCACCTCGCCTTCCCACATGGGGCTGGACCAATCCTTCACGTCGTCAAACAGCGGGTGAGCAAAGCCTGATTGCTTTTTCATTATGGTAACTCCGATGGTTGTAAGCGCGCCTCACAACGGCTCAAGGCTTGTCAGATCAAACCGCTCTCCTCCGCCA
>CAZPZK010000013.1:0-19542 GCA_964591095.1 uncultured Moraxellaceae bacterium
ACACCGGCCTTCGTCAAGAGTCATGTCGGGCTGATGCACTACCTACAGAAATTCTTTCAGAAAAAAGCCCGCAGGGGCTGCGGGCTCTTCTCGATCCGGCAATTATCGCACGAATCAGAACGCGAAGGCTTCCGGCGCCATGTTCAGCGACTCCAGACCGGCGTCGATGATTTCGACATGGGCCTTGGTGCGCGGCAGGATCTTCTTGAAGTAGAACTGCGCGGTCTGCACCTTGGCCTTGTAGAAGGCGGTATCACCGTCACCGGCGGCCAGCTTGTCCTGGGCGACCTTGGCCATCCAGGCCCACAGGTAGGCCATGGTGACATAGCCGGAGTACATCATGTAGTCAACGGCGGCGGCGCCCGCTTCGTCCGGGTTGCTCATCGCCTTCATGCCGATACGCATGGTGATGTCGCCCCATTCCTTGTTCAGCGCGGCCAGCGGACGCACGAACTCGCCCATCTGCGCGTCACCTTCGTTGGCGGCGCAGAACTTGTGCACGACCTTGGTGAAGTTGCGCAGCAGCGCGCCCTGGGTTTGCAGGACCTTGCGGCCCAGCAGGTCCAGCGCCTGGATCTGGGTGGTGCCTTCGTACAGCAGGGCGATGCGGGTGTCACGGACGATCTGTTCCATGCCCCATTCGCGGATGAAGCCGTGACCGCCGTACACCTGAACGCCGTGGTTGGCGGCTTCGTAACCGACGTCGGTCAGGAAGGCCTTGGCGATCGGGGTCAGCATCGACATCATGTCGTCGGCGGCCTTCTTGTCCTCGGCGGATTCGGAGCCTTCCAGCACGTCGGTGAAGGTGGACAGCCAGTAGACCATCAGGCGGCCGCCTTCGGCGAAAGCCTTCTGGGTCAGCAGCAGCTGGCGCACGGCCGGATGGACGATGATCGGGTCGGCTTCCTTCTCGGGAGCCTTCGGGCCGGTCAGCGAACGCATCGCCAGACGGTCCTTGGCGTAGGTCAGCGCGCCCTGGAAGGAACCTTCGGCGGCGCAGACGCCTTGCAGGGCGGTGCCGACGCGGGCGGTGTTCATGAAGGTGAACATGCAGTTCAGGCCCTTGTTGGGCGGGCCGATCAGGAAGCCGGTGGCGCCGTCAAAGTTCATCACGCAGGTGGCGGAAGCCTTGATGCCCATCTTGTGTTCGATGGAGCCGCACTTCACACCGTTGCGTTCGCCGGAACCCGGCATGAACTTCGGAACCAGGAACAGGGAAATGCCCTTGGTGCCCTTCGGGGCGTCCGGCAGACGGGCCAGAACGACGTGGACGATGTTTTCGGCCATGTCGTGTTCACCGGCGGAGATGAAGATCTTGGTGCCGGAAATCTTGTAGGAACCGTCAGCCTGCGGCTCGGCCTTGGTGCGGATGATGCCCAGGTCGGAACCGGCGTGCGATTCGGTCAGGCACATGGTGCCGGTCCACTCGCCCGACACCAGCTTGGTCAGGTAGGTTTCCTTCTGTTCGGCGGTGCCGTGGGCGGCGATGGTGTTGATCGCGCCGTGGGACAGGCCGGGGTACATCGACCAGGACCAGTTGGCGGTACCGGTCATTTCGCTCATGGCGATGCCCAGCGACGGGGGCAGGCCTTGACCGCCTTGTTCGACCGGTGCCGCCAGCGAACCCAGACCCAGCTCAACGAACTTGGCGTAGGCTTCCTTGAAACCCTTCGGGGTGGTCACGACGCCATCATCAAAACCGCAACCTTCTTCGTCGCCGGAGCGGTTGATCGGGGACAGTTCGTTCTCGGCGAACTGAGCGCCGGTTTCGAGAACGCTGTTGACCAGATCGCGGTCCACTTCGGCAAAATGGGGAAGGGACTTGTAGTGGTTTTCCACGTTCAGGACTTCGTGCATGACGAATTGCATGTCACGGAGGGGAGCCTTATATTGTGCCATGATGATGACCTCTCTGGTGCTTGGGTCGCCTCCCTGACCGGGAAGCGGCTAACGAATCGTCTACGGACGGAAAAGCGGTGACGTAGTGTAGAAACTGCTCGGTTCTCAACCTAGTGAAATTCGTGACCCATCAGTCACATCCCCGCTTTTTTCACCTCGCTATTGTTAACCGTTCCCTCCAACCCGCGCTCTACTACAAATCCGGTTTTGTCCAGCACAAAGACCATTCATTTTTCTAATCACAGCGATTGGCGGCTGAAGCGGGCGACAGGCGTCGGCACGAGCTTGTGCTAAAGTGCGCGCCTTGATTACGAGGAGATTCCCGACATGAACCACAAAGCCCTGCTTGCCGCCGGACTCGCCCTGAGTCTGGTCACCGGCTGCAACACCTTGATGCCCACTGGCGGCAATGGTCAACCCCGCCCGGCCTTCAAGGACACGGTGCCGGGCATGGTCACGGTCAGTTCGTTGCTGGTGGCGCTGGAATTGAAACGCCAGAAAACCCAGGAAACGCTGAAGGCGCAAAAAACCTCAGGCGGCATCGCCAAATACCAGGCGCGGCTCACCGCGCTGGACGCTCTCAAGGGCAACATGGTCAGCTATTCCTCGGGCACGATGTCGCTGGGTGACCGCATCTCGCTGGTCAACGCCAGCAGCGACCTGGCCAAGGCCAGGCTGCCGGAATATACCGACATCATCAATATGCTGGGCACGCTGGGGCAGGTGCTGATGACGACTCAGGCACAGATGAAGGCGGGTCAGTAAAACTTCTCCCCCCTTGGTCCTCCGGACTGGCGCAAGCTGGCACAGGACTTGCCTGATTCCGGAGGTACCGGTCCGCAAGCCGACCGACCAATCCGCAGCCGAGGGGGTTTTCCATGTCGCCGCATCCCGTTTTTCCGCGAAAATCCATGACAGCACTGGTGTTGACCGCCGGAGGCGCGCGCGGCGCCTATCAGGCCGGGGTCATCAAGCGCATCAGTGAATTGCCCTCTCTCGCCAACCGCCCCGCCCCATTTCCGATCATTACCGGGGCGTCGGCGGGTGCGATCAACGGCGCGGCCGTTGCCGCCCATCATGACGATTTTCGCCATGCCGCCCAATTGCTGGTCAAGTTATGGTCAAACCTCAAGGCCTCGGATGTCTATCGCACCGACTCCGCGTCACTGGCGCAGAACGCGGGACGGCTGGCGATGGATTTTGCGCTGGGCGGCCTGATCGGCGCCGGACGGGTGCAGTCGCTGGTGGACTCGACGCCGCTATTCGGATTTCTCGGCAAGCATTTGCAACTGGAAGGCATTCGCCGATCGGTGCGTGACGGCGGCCTTTACGCTTTTGCCGTCACCGCCACCGGTTACCACTCCGGCCGCGCCTTCACCTTCATCGAGGGCAAGGACGGCCATCCCTTGTGGAACAAAAGCCGCCGCGTCGCCCTGCGCGCCGAACTGACCTTGCCGCATATCCTCGCCTCGGCGGCGATCCCGATCGTGTTCCCGCCGGTGGAGTTGCCGCTGGGCGGCTCGACAGCCTATTTCGGCGACGGCGCAATGCGGCTGATCACGCCGCTGAGCCCGGCGATCCGTCTTGGTGCGGAAAGGCTGCTGGCGATCGGGGTGCGTTGCCAGGAGTCGGCGGACAGCCTGCTGCGCTCGGAGCTGTCGACCGGCGAGGACTTTGTCAGCGACTTGAAGCGCCCGCCGCTGTCACAAATCTGCGGCACGCTGATGAACGCGATCTTTCTGGATCATCTCGATGCCGACCTCGATCACCTCAAGCGGATGAACGCCTTCGTCGGCGCCTACCAGAAGCTGGCGGCCTCGGTGCCGGTGATGCCCTCGGAGCCCGACCACGAGCCGATGCGCACCGTCACCCCGCTGGTGATCTCCCCGTCCGCCGATATCGCCATTATCGCCAAGACGTTGGAGCACCGCATGCCGCGCAGCGTGCGCTACCTGATGGACGGCCTGGGCACGCCTGACGCGCAAAGCGCCGACCTGACCAGCTTTCTGTTGTTCGACTCGGCCTTCACCCGTGAGCTGGTGCAGCTGGGCTACCGCGACGCCGCCCAGCGGATTGATGAAATCGAAGCGTTTCTGCGCGACCCCGCTCCGGTCCGCCCGGCGGATACCCAGGTCGCCTGACCGCCGCCCGGCGCCGGACTCCGGGTTTCCCAGCGCCATTCCGACCGGCTGCCGCATGCAGTCATGCCCGCCTGAGGGTTTCCCGCGACAAATCCGTTATAAATTCGCCCGCGTTTCCCCTCGCCGCCGGATATTATCGGCAAATGGAAAATTCTGGAGCGGTTACAAACGTGGAAGTCTATCTGGTCGGCGGCGCCGTGCGCGACGCCCTGCTGGGACGCCCGGTGACGGAACGGGACTGGGTGGTGGTCGGCGCCACGCCGGAGACCCTGCTGTCCCAAGGTTACAAGCCGGTGGGTCAGGATTTCCCGGTTTTCCTGCATCCCGACAGCGGTGAGGAATACGCGCTGGCGCGTACCGAGCGCAAGTCCGGCCACGGATACCACGGCTTCATTTGCGACGCCACGCCCGCCATCACGCTGGAAGAAGACCTGCTGCGCCGCGACCTCACCATCAACGCCATGGCGCAACGGCCGGACGGTTCCCTTGTCGACCCCTACGGTGGCCAGGCCGACCTGGAAAACCGGGTATTGCGCCATGTCTCGGCGGCCTTCGGCGAAGATCCGCTGCGGGTGCTGCGCGTTGCCCGGTTCGCCGCCCGCTATGCGCCGCTGGGTTTTACCATCGCCCCGGAAACCCTGGCGCTGATGCAACGGATGAGTCATGACGGCGAAATCAGCCACCTGACACCGGAGCGCGTGTGGCAGGAAACGCGCAAGGCGCTGGCGGAAGACACCCCTGCTGTCTACTTTGAAACGCTGCGCGCCTGCGGAGCGCTGGCCGTGCTGTTCCCGGAACTGGACGCCCTGTTCGGCGTGCCGCAGCGCGCCGATTTCCACCCGGAAATCGATACCGGCAAGCATGTGATGATGTGCCTGGAGCAGGCGGTGCGACTGGGCGCGAACCCGCGCACACGCTTCGCCGTGTTGCTGCACGATCTCGGCAAGGGCATCACCCCCGTGGACGTGCTGCCCCGCCACATCGGCCACGAACACCACGGCGTGCCGCTGGTGCAGGCGCTGTGCCGCCGCTACAAAGTACCTAAGGATTACCAGCAACTGGCGGAAATCGTCTGCAAGCATCATCTGGAGGCGCATCGCGCCGTGGAGTTGCAAGGCCGCACCTTGTGGTTGAAACTGCGGGATCTGGATGCCCTGCGCCGCCCGGAGCGTTTTGACGAATTCCTGCTGGCCTGTGAAGCGGACGCGCGCGGACGCCTCGGGTTCGAAGACCGCGACTACCCCCAGCGCGCCTATTTCACGCAGGCGCTGGCGGTGGCCGCCGCCGTTGGCCCGCAAGACCTGCCGCACCGGGAAACCCTGCACGGCAAGGCGCTGGGTGATGCCCTGGAGCAGGCCCGCATCCATGCCCTCAACCGTTTTCGCCAGGAACACCATGACAACAGCACCCGACTCTGTGAGGACTGAACCCCGGCTGGCGCTGATTACCGGCAGCGCCCGGCGCGTCGGCGCGGTCATCGCCGAAACCCTGCACGCGCGCGGGTGGACGGTGTTCATCCACTACCGCCAGAGCGAGGCCGAAGCCGCCGCCCTTGCCGCCCGGTTGAACACCCTTCGCCCCGACAGCGCCCATATCCTGCAAGCCGACCTCAACCAGCCCGCCGCACCGGGGGAACTGGCCGCGCGCGTGCTGGCGCTGACCGGCGGCCGCCTGGACACGCTCATCAACAATGCCTCCAGCTTTTACCCCACCCCGGCGGGCAGCGCCACGCTGGCGCAATGGGACGACCTGTTCGCCAGCAACGCCCGCGCGCCCTTCTTCCTGAGCCAGGCGTTGACGCCGGCGCTGGCGGCCGCCCAGGGCAGCATTGTCAATATTGTGGATATTCATGCCAGCCGCCCCTTCCGCGACTACCCTGTGTACTGCATGGCCAAGGCCGCGCTGGCGATGATGACGCGCGCCCTTGCCAAGGATCTGGCGCCGCGCGTGCGTGTCAACGGCGTCGCGCCGGGCGCCATCCTGTGGCCGGAGGAGCACAGCGAGTCGGTGATCGATCCGGCGGTGCAGGCGAAAATCCTTTCCGGCGTGCCGCTGGGACGTCTGGGCGCGCCGGCGGATATCGCCCGCACGGTGGCCTTCCTGGTGGAGGACGCTCCGTACATCACCGGCCAGATCATCGCTGTCGACGGCGGCCGCAGCCAGACGCTGGGCGAGGAGTGAATCCGGAAATCCGCCGGCAAGTCCTTGCCAGTACTATGGTCTTTCACGCCATAGGCCTATACTCGAAAGAATAACAAGTCGAAAGATCAGGAGTCCGTCCATGTTTGAGTCCGCAGAAATCGGCCACAAGATCGACAAGGCCGTGTACAAGAACGAGGAGCCCGCCCTGCGCGAGGCGCTGCTGGATGCCCAGTTCGAAATGAAGGAGCGGGGCGAGTTCCCGGTCGTCATTCTGATCAACGGCGTGGATGGCGCCGGCAAGGGCGAAACCGTCAACCTGCTAAATGATTGGATGGACCCCCGGCTGATTTCGTCTCATGCCTTCGGCGTGCCCTCGGATGAAGAAAGCGAGCGGCCGCGCATGTGGCGTTACTGGCGGGCTTTGCCGGCCAAGGGACACATCGGCATTCTCTTCGGTTCCTGGTACACCGACCCCATCGTCGGCCGCGTCAGCGGCGAACTCAAGGCCTCGCAACTCGATCAGCAGATCGAGGATATCGTCCACTTCGAGAAAATGCTGGCGCACGAAGGCGTATTACTGCTCAAGTTCTGGTTCCACCTGTCCAAGAACAAGCAGGAAAAACGCCTCAAGCAACTGGAAAAGGACCCAAACACCCGATGGCGCGTCACCGAGCAATACTGGGAAAACTTCAAGCACTATGACCACTTCCGGGAAATCTCCGAGCACGTGCTGCTGGAAAGCAGCACCGGCGAGGCCCCCTGGATCGTCGTCGAGGGCGAGGACGCCAACTACCGCAGCCTGACCGTCGGCAAACACCTGCTCACCCAGATCCGGGCGCGCCTCGACCGCAGCAAGACGCCCCCCGCCCCGGCCGATGTCGCGCCGCTGATGCCTCCCATCGACAAACTGCAGATTCTCGACACGCTAAAGCTGGACCAGGAATTATCAAAGGCCGACTTTGAGGAAAAGCTGGAATCCCTGCAGGGACGCCTCAACCTGCTGACCCGCCATCCCGACTTCAACAAGCTCAGTGTGATTGCCGTTTTCGAGGGCAACGACGCCGCGGGCAAGGGCGGCAGCATACGCCGTATCACCGCCGCCATCGATGCCCGCCATTACAGCATCATCCCGGTCGCCGCCCCCACCGAGGAAGAACGCGCCCAACCCTACCTGTGGCGATTCTGGCGGCATGTCCCGCGCAAGGGCCGGATCACGATCTTTGACCGCTCCTGGTATGGCCGGGTGCTGGTGGAACGGGTGGAGGGTTTTTGCTCGGAGGCCGACTGGATGCGCGCCTACAGTGAAATCAACGACTTCGAAGAACAACTGTCTGAAAGCGGCGTCATCATCGTCAAATTCTGGCTGGCCATCAGCAGCGAAGAACAACTGAAGCGCTTCCAGGAACGCGAACAGGTCGGTTTCAAGCGCTTCAAGATTACCGAAGAGGACTGGCGCAACCGCGACAAATGGGACAGTTATGTCCATGCCGTCAGCGACATGGTGGATCGCACCAGCACCGCGTCCGCCCCCTGGACGCTGGTGGAAGCCAACAACAAGTACTTCGCCCGCATCAAAGTGCTGAAGACCCTGTGCGATGCCATTGAAGCCCGGCTGGACAAGGAAAAGGGCAAGGATAAGGACAAGCGCAAATCCTGACACCGGCGCGGTGCGCGGTCGCCCGCGCGGCCGCGCCTCCTGTCGTCAGGCGGGAGCGGACTGCAACCGTTCCTTGAAGAAGGCGATCACCCGCTCCAGCGCCTGGCGGGTGGGATGGCCCGCTTCATCCACCAGGTGCCTGGTCAGCACCGAATGCGCGCTGAGCGGCAAGCCATGCGGATTGAAGGGCTCGGAATTGATTTCGATCCCTTCAAACCCTTCCCCCAACTCCTGCTGCAAGCGCTCGAATTTGGCCTTGGGACACATCAGGTCATGGCTGAAGCGCAGGCCCAGGACCTTCAGGTCTTCCTGCTGAACCCGCAGCTTGACCGTCTCCAGTTCGGCCGGCGACAGATGCAGCCCGGCCCTTGCCTCGGCGGTGCCGCCGATCGGCAGTGACGGCTGGCTCAGCACCGGCGCCAGCACGCAAGGTTCCACCGCTAGCGCCAGCGCGAAATTACCGGTGAAGCACATGCCCAGCGCCCCGACGCCCGCTCCCCGGCAGCGCTCGTGTGCATAGCGGCACAACTGCCGCAGCATATCGGCGATCGGCCCCGAATTGTTGGCTTCAAAGGCGGCGAATTCGCGACGGATGCAGGCGCGCGCGATCTGGGTAGCGGCATAGGTGGCGCTGAAGGGCTTCCCCGGCGTCCCGAACAGACTGGGCATGAACACCGTAAACCCGGCATCCGCGACCTTCGTGGCAAACTCCACGACCTCGGGATAGATGCCCGGCACCTCATGCATGATGACGATTCCCGGCCCCTTGCCGCGCACATACAAGGGCCAGTCGGCCCCCAGATAGCGAAAGCCTTCTTCTTCAAAACCCGGCAACGGTCTGTTCATCGCGGTGCTCCCCTGTTCACTGGTAAGCGCCAAGATTACCCCGGTTATCGTCCGGATCCTTGCCAAAAAACGCCTTATTCCTCATTCATGGCGCATTCCGCCGCCGCCGGCTCCAGCCGGCAGCGAACCTTCTTCTGCACCTTCATCATCCGGGGGTCGTAATACCCAGCCGCCGTCATCTGGATGCGGGCCTCGCGCATCATCTGCAAATAACGCTTTTCATCCGCCGGCGTCAGGTTCATCCAGTACTTGGCGGGGATATCCGCCTCCAGCTTGCCAAGCACGACGAACAACTCGTCCATTGCCCGGTCCATGTACTGCAACGCCACGCCGCGCAAGGTTTCCAGATGTTTGTCAAGATCGGGCAGGCGTTTCTTGAGGCGCTCGCGATTGATGACCAGGCTGCCTGTCGCCTGCGCCAGCGGGAATTTGTAGATCGCGCCATCCTTGCCCAGCCCCTTGTACAATTCCAGCGGCCGGTAGGCAATAGCCGGCGCGGCGATGATATCCACCTGCCCATTGTTGAATTTCCCGGCAAAATTGGTGATGTCAGACGCCACGGGTTGCGCGCCGAGCTTCTGCACCATTTCCGCCTGTGACTTGTCCCAGTCCAGCACGGCCACCTTCTTGCCCGCCGCCTTTTCAATCGAATTGATCTGGCGGTCCCGCACCATCACATAGAGCGCGCCGATAGGCATGACGCCGACAATCTGGTAAGGCTCGGTAATGGACAGCGGCACCACCTTCGGGTCCAGCAACGTCTTGAGCAGGACACGCATGTGTGCATAGGTCGGCACGCCGCCAACCGAGTCGATACTGCCAATGAACTTGTTGAACTGACGGGCGCGCAAGGTGGAAATGGTGGCGGCATCGCATTGCCCGGCCTTGAAGTTCTCGGCGGTAATGCGCTCATCAGTGTAGACCTGGAGATCGATGAACACGTTCCAGCGCCGCGCAATCAGCACCATGTCCTTGGCGCGGCTATAAAGCTCGCCGTTCTTGCCCAGAATATCGAACAGGCAGACGGAGACATTGAAAGGCTGGTCCAGCGGCGGCGGCAGACCGTCCTGCCCGGGCTTCAGCGTCATCATGACCGACATGGCCTCGTTGGCGCGCTGACTGATCTGCTGGTCCAGCGGCTTGCCGTTGGTCCAGGCATCACTCGGGCCGAGTCGGTCGGCCAAGGGCGGATTGGCCGCCAGAACCTGGCCGGACAACAGGACCGCCGCCAAGACCTTGAAATATCGTGAGAGAGAAAGACGCATGTGACACCCCCGGAGTTAGCCGGACTTTCGGCTTGGGGGGATGCTAAACAGCACGGAGAGGCGGGATAAGATGACATCTGTCATGTCCCGACCAATGCCGGGACAGCCACGGCGGAAGCCCTTACTGATAGACCGGCTCGCGGATGGATTCCACACGCATGGCCTGGAAGCGCGGCTCAGCGATCACCGCCTTCAGGGCCTTCAAGGAATTGTAGGGATGCTCCTGGATCAACAGGTTGACCAGGCTGGGGGGAAGATTGCCGCCGGGATCGGCATGGCCGGTCATGGTAACTTCCACCATGCCATGCCCCAAAGGCCGGAACAGCCAGCTGCCCTGCACCACCGGCATGTTGAGATTACCCGGCCGGGTGGGATAGCCGCCGACACTGTTGCTGTCGATACGCACCGCCATGGTTCGCGGATCCTGGCTGATACGCCCAGACACCACCGCCTCACGGTCCTTGAACGGCCAAGGGAAATCCGTCACCACGCGCACGACAAAGCTCATGTCCTCATCGTTGCGCTGCAAGGTTTCCACTTCGCTCGTGCGGTAGAGCCAGCGGGTGGCGGCCTCGGTGTCGGCAATCAGGCCGACCACACTGCCCAGGTTGCCGCGCACGGTCGTCACCGCCTTGAAACCCTGCAATTGACTTCCTGGAACCGCATACGACCAGACACGGATGCCCTGCTTGTCCAGCACCAGCTGCATATCCTGAGGGGAGGCCGCCATCACGGCCTGGCCCAGCAAGGTCCACAGCATCAATGTGATCAGGGAGTAAAGCTTCATGGTGGTCTCCCGTGCCGGCAAGCACGTTTTCTACCCAAAAAATGGCAGGGTGATATTATCGGTACCGTCGTGCCAACAACAGTGACAAATGACACCCTTCCAGGAGACAGCTGTAGTGAAATTGTTTACGCGAGACCCAGCTCGCGCAGTTTGAGGATGGCTTGAGTGCGGTCGCGGACTTCCAGCTTCTCCAGAATCATTGACAGGTAATTGCGAACGGTGCCGGCGCTCAGCTGCAGCGCTTGGGCAATTTCCTTGTTCTGCTTGCCGGCGCACAGCTCGTGGATGACCGCCAGTTCTCGTCGGGTAAAGAGGGCGGGACGGGAGCCGCCGGCCGGCTCCACCGTGCCGCCGGCCGCCACCGTCCGGATGGCGGCAACCAGGCCCGCCTGGTCAATATCCTTGAGCAGGCAGGCCTGCGCCCCCGCCGACCGCCCCTGCGCCAGCGTCACCGGGTCATCAAAGGTCGTCAACAGGATAACCGGCGTCAGCAGATGGCTCGCGCGCATCTGGCGAACCGCATCCAGTCCGTTCAGGCGCGGCATGCGGATATCCATCAGCACCAGGTCGACCGGCTGCAACGGCAGTTGCCGCAGGAAATCCTCGCCATCCACGGCTTGCGCCACCACATCCAGATCCGCCTCAAAACCCAACAGCGCGACAATGCCGCGCCGAACCAGCTCCTGATCATCAACAACAAGAATACGGATCACGACAGGCACTCCTCCGGAAATTCCACCAGCAAACGGAAACCCTGTCCCGTCGCCCCGCTCTGAAATTGTCCGCCCAACTCACGGATACGCTCGGCCATTCCTTCCAGCCCGACGCCCGAGCCGAATTCAGCCGCCACCGTCTTGCGCCCATTATCCTGCACCAGCATGCGCATGCCGTTTTCCTCACGTGTCAGGCAAATCGTCATCCGGCTGGCGTCACTGTGCTTGAGGGCATTGGTAATCCCCTCCTGCACCACGCGCAACAGGCAGGATGCCAACTGCGCATCCATCATCATCAACTCGCTGTCGATGGCGACATCGAACTTCAGATAGGGGATGCTGGCCAGCATCCTTTCCAGCAGGTCACCAAAACTGGACTGGTCCTGCCGAAGTTGCGACAGCGTGGCGCGTACATCCTCAAAGAGGTCGCGGGCCAGGTCGCGGGCATGCCCCAACTCCGGCAAAGCCGTTTCGGGCAATTTCTTTTCCAGCACCTGTAACTGCATTGTCAGCGCCACCAGATGGTGCCCCATCTGATCATGCAGATCCCTGGCAATCCGGGTACGCTCATTGCGGGCCACCGCCTCGGTCAGCAATTGCTGGGTAGCGTGCAGTTGGGCATGCGCGGTGGCCGTTTCCTGATGCGCCTGCCACTCGTCGATATTGCTGGATGCCATGTACCACAAGGCGCTTTGCGCCAGCAGCAGGTAAATGGCGAAGGGAATGGGCGGCAGGGCCTGCTGCAGCACCGTCACAGCGAGTGAGGTGATCACGATTACCCCGATGGCCATCGGCGCCGCGAAGCGGTTCATCAGCGGCGCCATGTTGACCATGAGAAAGACCAGGAAAAAGCCCTGGGTCGGTGTCAGGCTCAATCGGGTGGCCAGCGCACAGACACTGCCATAGGTGATCGCCACCATTCCCCAGATCACCAGGTCACGGTTGTCGCGCTGCCAGCGCTTGGTCGTGACCAGTATCCAGAACAGGCGCACCAGCGCCATGGCCGGTCCTATCCCGCTCATGGCCAGCAACAGCAGCGCCGCGCTGTCTTTCTGCTCCATCGCTGCCGTTCCCAGTTGCCAGACTCCCAGCAACCAGCCCAGCATTCCCAGGACAATGATTACCGGCTGGCGTCGCAGGAACGGGATGGCGTCATACATAGCCCGTCTCCGGCAGCTCCACCAAGCGCAAGCGGCTGGACGGAAGCAAATCCCGCCAGTGCTCGGCAAAGGTGCGGCCGGTGAGCGGATGCCGCTCCGTACCGGCCAGATCGGCCAGCGGTTTCAGCACATAAGCGCGTTCCAGCAACTCCGGGCGCGGCAGGCGCAGTCCGTCAAAGTCGCCGCAGACATCGCCGTACAGCAAGATATCGATATCGATCACCACATCCGGCCGACCCCGCACACGGCCAAGCGCCGCCTCGATCCCGCGCAGACCGGCTTTCAACGATGGCACCGCCAACACGCTGTCCATCGACACCACCAGATTCAGGTAAGGATCGTCACCCGGGGCGTCCGCCGCCTCGCTCTCATAGACAGGAGAAACCGCCAGCGGGCCGAACGCCTGCTCCAGACGCTTCAGGGCCGACGCCAGCGACACCTCGCGGCGACAGTTACTGCCCAGGCTCAAATAAACGCGGGGCATGCTTGTCGCCTCGTTCAATGATAAGGCCAACACTGTCGGCGGCCGGCAATGCAGCGGGCTTGGACAAGGTCAGCCGCAACCACGTCACCCCGAACTCCTTCTGTAACAGTTCAGCGATGCGCTCCGCCAGCGTCTCCACCAGATGCCACTCGTTATGGGCGATGAATTCCGTCAAGCGATGGGAAACCCGTTTGTAGTCCAGCGCATGATTGATGTCATCGGTCTCCGCCGCCTTGCGGATGTCCACCGCCATTTCCAGATCCACATGGATCGGCTGACGGATGCGTTTCTCCCACGAGAAAATACCGATCACCGCCTCAACCCGCAGGTTGCGAATATACAGAATATCCATTGTCGACCAGATCAACCTTGCATTCACCTTAAACCGGCATTATAGATGGCCACACTCCGATTCCATCAGCGATTGTACAAAATGTCCGATGTGCTTCCCTTTGTCCTGCTGGCCGTGGCGTATCTGCTGGGCTCCGTCTGCTCCGCGATCCTCGTCTGCAAGGCGCTAGGCCTGCCCGATCCCCGTACCCAAGGCTCCAACAATCCCGGCGCCACCAACGTCATGCGCTTGGGCGGCAAGGGCCCGGCGCTGATGACCCTGGCCGGCGACATGCTCAAGGGCGTCCCGCTGGTACTGCTGGCCAAGCACTGGGGGCTTCCCGGCGACCTGGTCAGCGCCATCGGCCTCGCCGCCTTCCTCGGCCACCTCTATCCCGTCTTCTTCCGTTTTGAAGGCGGCAAGGGCGTCGCCACCGCCCTCGGCGTCCTGCTGGCGCTGGACTGGCAACTCGGCCTCGCCGTCATCGGCCTCTGGCTCATCGCCTTCGCCCTTAGCCGCATTTCCTCCCTCGGCGCCCTCACCGCCTTTACCGCGGCCCCCCTCCTTGCCTGGTATCTTGATCCCGGTTATATGCTGGGCGTGGTGGGGATGAGCGTGCTGCTGATTGCCCGGCACAAGGCAAACATCAAGGCGTTGTTGAAAGGCGAGGAGAAGAAATTCGGCACCAAGAAAACGGAAGCGACTGAAGAAGACACCCCCCACTAACCCCGCCGTCCGCAGCCAACTGTCTGAGCGGCGAGGAGGGCGCACGCAGTGCGCCCCTACAGATTCATTGCGAGACAACGGGACTCAAACCGCCGGCAACTCCACCATCGGCCACCTCGGCCGCACCGACACCGCCAGATTCTCCCCCTGCCCCGCCAGCAAGCGCTGACATCCGGCAAAGGCGATCATCGCCCCGTTATCCGTGCAAAACGCCGCCGAGGGATAGAACACCTGCGCCCGCCGCCGCTTCGCCAGATCCTGCAACATGGCCCGCAGGCGGATATTGGCGCTGACGCCACCCGCCATCACCAGCCGCTTCATCCCGGTCTGCTTCAGCGCCCGCTCGCACTTGCGCACCAGCGTATCGACAATAGCCGCCTCGAAGCTGGCGCAGATGTCGACCGTTTTCTCCGGATAATCCGGGGTATTCTCGATCACCAACCGCACCGCCGTCTTCAGGCCGCTGAAGGAGAAATCCAACCCCGGCCGGTCAATCATCGGCCTCGGCAGCGCAAAGGCCTCCGCATTGCCCTGCAACGCCAACCGCGCCACCTGCGGCCCGCCGGGATAATCCAGGCCCAGCATCTTTGCTACCTTGTCAAAGGCCTCTCCCGCCGCATCATCGACGCTTTCACCCAGCAGGGTGTAGCGGCCGATGCCGTCCACCTGCAGCAACTGCGTATGCCCGCCAGACACCAGCAACGCCACGAACGGAAATTCCGGCCGGTTTTCCTCCAGCAGCGGCGCCAGCAGATGCCCTTCCATATGATGAACGCCGATCGCCGGCACATTCCAGGCGTAGGCCAGCGTCCGCCCCATGACCGCCCCCACCATCAACGCTCCCGCCAGGCCGGGGCCGCTGGTATAGGCAATGCCGCCAATATCGCTTGGCGCGGTACCCGCCGCCTCCATTACCTCGCGCAGCAGCGGCGCCAGCTTGCGCACGTGGTCGCGCGAGGCCAGTTCCGGCACCACGCCACCGTAATCGGCATGCAATTCGATCTGGCTGTACAGCCGGTGGGCGAGCAGCCCGCGCTCGCTGTCGTAGACCGCAACGCCGGTTTCATCACAGGAAGTTTCAATGCCGAGTACGCGCATGGGAAGGGGTCTCCATCGGGGGCATGGATTTTAGCGGAACGGCGCGCTTGCCGGTACGGCTTTCTTTGCGTAGAATTGCCGCCTTCCTGTAACTGTGATGCAGGATTTTCCAACTCAAAGGTGAGAAGTAATGCCCCAAGTCAAAGTCAAAGAAGGCGAGCCGTTTGACGTAGCTCTGCGCCGTTTCAAGCGTTCCTGCGAAAAAGCAGGTGTTCTGGCCGATGTTCGCAAGCGCGAATTCTACGAAAAGCCGACCCAGGAACGTAAGCGCAAGAAAGCTGCCGCAGTCAAGCGTTATGCCAAGAAGCTGGCTCGCGAATCGGTGAAGACCACCCGTCTGTACTAATCAGTACGGTTACTGGCGGTTGTTGCACCCTTTGATGAACGAATGAATTTTTCAGGACGGTGATATGTCTGCCTTGAAGGCCCGGCTGACCGAAGCAATGAAAGACGCGATGCGCGCCAAGGAAGCGGCGCGTCTCGGAGTCATTCGCATGGCGCTGGCGGCCCTCAAGCAAATCGAAGTGGATGAACGTGTCGAACTGGACGATGCCCGCGTGCTGGCCGTCCTGGAAAAGCTGATCAAGCAGCGCCGGGAATCCGTCGCTGCTTATCAGTCCGCCAATCGCGCCGACCTGGTTGCCCAGGAACAGGCCGAGATTGACGTGCTGGAAGTCTTCCTGCCCGCCCGGCTCTCGGACGAGGAAGTGGACAGCCTGATCACCGCCGCGATTGCCGAAACCGGCGCCGCTTCCGCCCGAGACATGGGCAAGGTGATGAATCTGTTGCGCCCGCAGATTGCCGGTCGCGCCGACGGGGCCGAGGTTTCCAAGAAGGTCAAGGCCAGGCTCGGCTGATCCCGGTTATCCCCCGCTCTCATTTTTGCTACCTTACTCTCTCATTCTGGCTGACGGCATTCCCTCATGGCTGGCCGCATTCCCCAATCCTTTATTGATGAAGTGCTGCACCGCACCGATATCGTCGATTTGATCGGGGCCCATGTCCGCCTGAAGAAATCCGGTAAGAACTACTCCGCCTGCTGCCCGTTCCACAACGAAAAAACGCCCTCCTTCTCCGTCAACCGCGAAAAGCAGTTCTACCATTGCTTCGGTTGCGGCGTATCCGGCAATGCGCTCAGCTTTTTGATGCAGTACGAGCGTCGCGAGTTCATGGACAGCCTGGAATACCTGGCGCAAAAGGCCGGGATGACATTGCCGGAAACCAGCCAGGGACATGGCGAGGAACGCGCCTCGCGGCAACCGCTGTATGACATCCTGGAAGCCGCCGCACGTTTCTACGAAGAGCAATTGCGGCAGCACCCGCAGCGCGAGCGCGCCACCCAGTACCTGCGCCAGCGCGGGCTGACCGGGCAGGTCGCGAAGGAATGGCGGCTGGGTTATGCCCCGGCCGGATGGGACAACCTGCTACGCGCCCTCGGCGACTCGCCGGAACAGGTAGCGCTGCTGAAGCAGGCCGGGCTGGTCATCTTCAATGAACAGCGCAACTCACACTACGACGCCATGCGTGAACGGGTGATCTTCCCGATCCGTGACTTTCGCGGCCGGATCATGGCCTTCGGCGGCCGGGTTCTTGACGACAGCAAACCCAAATACCTGAATTCCCCGGAAACCCCCGTTTTCCACAAGGGAGAAGAACTGTACGGCCTGTATGAAACCCGCCAGGCGCGGCAAGACCTGAAACGGGTCGTCGTCGTGGAAGGCTACATGGATGTGATCGCCATGCATCAGGCCGGATTGCCGTTCGCGGTGGCGACGCTGGGCACCGCCACCAGCACCGTGCATGTCGAACGTCTGTTCCGCAGCGTCCCGGACGTGATTTTCTGCTTTGATGGCGACGAAGCCGGGCGGCGCGCCGCCTGGAAGGCGCTGGAATCCGCCCTCCCCGCACTCAAGGACGGCGTCAGCGCCGCCTTCCTGTTCCTGCCCGACGGCCATGACCCGGATTCGCTGGTGCGCGAGGAAGGCCTCGACGCCTTCCGCCAACGCCTGGACAACGCCGAACCGCTGGCCGACTTCCTGTTCCGGCATCTGTCGGAGGGCTTACGCCTTGAGTCGCTTGAAGGCCGCAGCCGTCTGGCCAACCTGGCGACGCCGCTGCTGGAAAAAGTCCCGGCAGGACTGTTCCGGCAGTTACTGTGGCAGCAGCTTTCCACCTTGACCGGAATCCATAATCCGGATTCAGGCAAGATTCCGCCCGCACCGTCGCCCGCCTTCCGCCAACACGCACCGGATAACCATAGTAGCGATGACGACTATCGGCCGCCAATTACGACCCAGCCGGTGCGCGCGGTCTACCAGTCGCGGCCGCAACTTGCGGCGCGCGGCCGCAACAGCCTGTCGCTGGGCGATCGCGCCATCCAGCTTCTGCTGCAAAAGCCCGAGGCGGCGCTAGCCCTGAACGCCGACCGACTGGAACAGCAACTGCCGCTGGAAGGCGCGCTGCTGCTGTCGGTGGTTCGTTTCCTGCAACAGAGTCCGGGCAGCACCAGCATGATGCTGCTCGGCGCATGGCAAGGCAGCGAGGAAGGCGAGCGTTTGCGGCGCATCGCCGAGGACACCAATTTCATTCCCTCGCTGGACGTAGACGGCGAACTGGCCAGCATCATCACCCAGCTAGGCATTCACACCCTGAGGGAAAAACTGGCGGACACCCACGGACTGGCAGCCATCCTGCAACTGAAGGCGCAACTGAAGGAGCTGGAAGAGGAAATGAGGGAACTGGACAACAAACGAACGGACTGACCGGCACGGGACATGCATCATTTTTCACACAGCCGCAAAGAGCCCGAAAACCGTGCGGATTATCCCCATTTTCCGACGGCGTGCTATAATTCCACTCTTGCCTGCACCACCGAGAACCATCAATGAGCAACGACAAAGAGACGCAGACCACTTCGCAGGTAGCTGCCCTCATTGCACGCGGCAAAGAGCAAGGCTACCTGACTTACGCCGAACTCAATGACCACCTTCCGGAATCTATCACCGAAACGGAACAGATAGAAGACATTATCCAGATGCTGAACGATCTGGGCATCCCCGTGCACGAGCGCGCGCCGGAAGCCGACGATCTGCTGCTGGAAGATACTCCGGATGCCAGTGACGATGAAGTCGCCGCCGAAGAAGCGGTTGCCGTACTGACCTCGGTGGAAACCGAGCCCGGCCGCACCACCGATCCCGTGCGCATGTACATGCGCGAGATGGGCACGGTGGAACTGCTGACGCGGGAAGGTGAAATCGCCATTGCCAAACGCATTGAGGAAGGCATCCGTGACGTACTGCACGCCATGGCGCACTGGCCAACCTCCGTTTCGGGCGTCATCGCCGATTATGATCGCGTCGGTGCCGGCGAACGCCGGTTGGCTGATATCCTGGTCGGTTACCTGGATCCTGAAAGCGACGCCATCCCGGTTGAAGTGGTTGAAGCTGAATTGCCCGAGGAAGCCGAGGCCGAGCCGGCCAAGGCCGCCGACATCGACATCGACGGGGAAGAAGCCGAAGGCGCCAGCGATGACGAGGAAGAAGCCGAGTCCGGCCCGGATCCCGAAATCGCCCGCGAGCGTTTCACCGCGCTGCGCGACCAGCTCACCGCCACCGAAGTCGTCCTGAAGTCGCATGGCCGCGCCAGCGCCGAAGGCCAACAGGCCTTGGCGCAACTGGCCGAAGTCTTCATGATGTTCAAGCTGACGCCGCGCGTGTTTGATGCGCTGGGTCAGGAAATCCGCGCCTTCCAGGACCAGATCCGCGCCCAGGAAAAGGCGATCATGATCGCGTGCATCCGTCGCGCCAAGATGGACCGCAAGACTTTCATCACCACCTTCCCCGGCCACGAGACCAACCTGGCCTGGGTCGACAGCCAGATTGCCACCGGCAAGCCGTGGGCGGCCGCGCTGGAAGCACAGCGCGAGAATATCCTCAAGGCCCAGCGCGAACTGATCGCCATTGAAGAACAGTTCGACATGCGCGTGGCCGAGATCAAGGACATCAATCGCCGCATGTCGATCGGCGAGGCCAAGGCCCGCCGCGCCAAGAAGGAAATGGTGGAAGCCAACCTGCGTCTGGTGATCTCGATCGCCAAGAAGTACACCAACCGCGGCCTGCAGTTCCTCGACCTGATCCAGGAAGGCAACATCGGCCTGATGAAGGCGGTGGACAAGTTCGAATACCGTCGCGGCTACAAGTTCTCGACCTACGCCACCTGGTGGATCCGTCAGGCCATCACCCGCTCGATCGCCGACCAGGCGCGCACCATCCGCATTCCGGTGCACATGATCGA